>DATECI010000058.1:0-6430 GCA_035286985.1 Gemmatimonadales bacterium | reverse complement strand
CGTGGCAATCCTAGATTCCCGTCCCTGGCCTCCGAGGCTGAATCCCATATCATTCGGGCTTGCTGGCCCGAATCGGCAGGTGGGACAGGCCCATGAGAGCCTCAGAATTATCCAACGACGTCAAGCGGGAGATGTTGGGCCAGATCCGGGACCGGATTGGGACTGCCGAGTTTGGAAAGCCGAGTAGAGCGGTCGGAAAGGGCCGCACGCGACTCGAAGGCATATTAGCGCTGGTGAACCGGGACGTTAGGAGCGGGTAAGATGCTTCGCCGGCTTCCCGAGTGGGCGGTGGCACGGCCGAAGCTGACGGTGGGCTTGGCAATCGGGGGCACGCTGCTGTTTGCAGCTTGGCTGCCCCACATTCGCACCGACACCGATCCGAAGAACATGCTGCCGGTCACGTCCGACGTGCGCGTGTTCAACCGCCAGGTCGAGCAGTGGTTCGGCCTTCACGAAGACATGATCGTCGTTGGCATCATGCGCGACGGAGGCCTGTTCGAGCGGAAGGCGCTCGAAACCGTGGGCCGTCTGACCGACCGGATCATTCGCCTTCCCGGTGTCGTGGCGGCCGATGTCACGAGTATCACGACGGCCGACAACGTAGTGGCCGAAGCGGGCATGCTGACGGTGCAGCCACTGCTGCCCGCAATCCCGGAGACCGACCCGGATCTTGAGGCGTTCCGCCGGTCGGTGATGGCCAACCCCATGGCCCTGGACCGGCTGGTCTCCTCCGACGGCCGGGCCACCGCCATCTACGTGCCCCTGGAACGAGGCGCCAACGGCCGAGAGGTAGCGGCGCGCATTCGGGAGCTGCTCGCCGAGGAGCCCGGTGATCTCCGCTTCTACGTCGCGGGCGATCCGGTTGCTCGCGACACGTTCGGCGCCGAAATGTTCCGGCAGATGGCGTTGTTCGCGCCGCTGGCGGGTGCCTTGATGCTCGCTGCGCTGTACCTGATGTTCCGCAGTCCGGCGCTGGCCCTGACCATCGTGGGCGTAGCGATGATGGCGACGATCTGGAGTATGGGCCTGCTGATCGCCACCGGACAGCCAGTGCACATCATGAGCTCGATGATGCCGGTCTTTCTCATGGCGATCGCCACCGACAGCATTCACATCTTCAACGAGTTCTATTTCCGGCTGGGGGAGGTGGCCGACCGCCGGCGAGCGGTCCTCGACACCATCGAAGCGGTAGGCGCCCCGGTACGGTACACGGCGCTCGCCACCGCGTCGGGGTTTGCGGTCCTGATGCTGGGCGGGATCATGCCGGTTCGGGTGTTTGGATTGTTCACCGCATTCGGTACGCTGGTGATCCGGCTGATGAGCTTCAGCTTCATCCCCGCGGTCATGATGCTCGTCCGGGAGGATCGGCTTCGCCGGGCGACCCGAACGGAGTCCATGGAAGCTGGCGCCTCCCGCTGGCTCCAGGCGCTGGGCCGGCTGAGTGTGAGGCATCCGCGCGCCGTCGTGCTGAGCGGCGCCGTCCTCCTGGTCGCCGCCGCCGCGGGTCTTCCCAGGATCCGGATCAACAACAACATCGTGCGCTGGTTTAAGCCGGCCAGCGAAATCCGGGTGGCCGATGCTGTCATCAACGAACGGCTCGGGGGCTCGGCGCTCCTCTACCTGGTTGCCTCTGGTGCCGGTGAGGACGCGTTGAAAGATCCGGCTGCCCTCCGGTACCTCCAAGCCGTCCAGCGCGAACTCGATGGCGAGGAGGTGGTCGGGAAAACGACCTCGATCGTGGATCTCGTCACCCGCATCAATCGGGTGATGCTGGACGACCGGCCGGAGCAGGAACGGATCCCGGACACCCAGGCGGTCGTGGGGCAGTATCTCTTCCTCTTCGGCATGGCCGCGAAGCCCGCGACCCTGGAGAACCTCCTCACCGGGTCGGCCCAGCGCGCGAACCTCTGGGTGCAGCTCAAGACCTGGGATGCGGGCGCCGTCGAACAAGTTCTGGCTCGGCTGGATGCCTACCAGCGGGCCCATCCCCCACCTGGCCTGCGCCTCCAACCCGCGGGTATCGCCTACTTCAATCTGGTCTGGAACCGGGAAGTGTTGCGGGACATGATCACCACCTTTCTCGCCGCCTTGGTCGTGGTGCTGCTCATCCTCACCGCATCGTTTCGCTCCTGGCGGTGGGGACTCGTGAGCTTCGTTCCCCTTGGCCTGACGGTCCTGCTCATCTACGGCGCCATCGGGTACGTCGGCAAAGACTTCGATATGCCGGTCTCGGTGCTCTCCGCCCTCTCGTTGGGCATGGCGGTGGACTTTGCCATCCACTTTATCCGCCGCTACCGCCAGCGGCTCGCGGATGACCCGGATACCGAGCGGGCGCTGCTCTGGACCGTCGCCCGGCCGGGCAAGGGGATCATGCGCAATGCGGCCCTGTTCGCCCTGGCTTTCTCGGTGATGCTGTTCTCGAGCCTCACGCCGTATATCACCGTTGGCGCGTTCATCATGGCGATGATGCTGCTCTCGGCGTCTTTTACCCTGTTCTACTTGCCGGCGCTGATCGTCCTCTTTGCTCCCACCGGGCGCCCCGCCGAGAAGATGGCGTCGACCAGCGCGGTCCCCAATTGAGTCGAGAAGGGAGGATGTGATGCGACCCCGGGTGACCCTGCTTTTGATCTCGCTGTCGATTGCGCCGGCCCGGCTCGCCCCCCTGCTCGGGCAAGTGCCACCCCGAGCCGAGGAGATTGTCGCGCACGTTCAACAGGCATTCTATTATCCCGGCCTCGATCTGAAGGCGCGGATCAAGATGAGCCTCATCTCCGCGGCCGGCGACACTCGACTTCGTGAGCTGACGATGTTGCGGCGGAATGGGAAGGGGGGCGAGCAACAGTACTTCATTTACTTCCACCAACCCCCCGACGTCCGGGGGATGACCTTCCTGGTCCTCAAGTATCCCCGTAGAGATGACGACCGGTGGCTCTTCCTGCCGGCCCTCAACCTGGTACGCCGGATCGCGGCGCGCGACCGGGCGCAGAGCTTCGTGGGCTCGGATTTCAGCTATGAGCACGTTTCGGGTCGGGACCCCGAGGCGGATCGGCACACGGTGCTCCGGGAGGAGAAACGGGGTGAGAAGGACTGCTATGTGGTCGAAAGCATGGCCCAGGAACCGGCAGAATACAGTCGGAAGGTGGCCTGGATCGACAAAGCCACCTGGCTCCCCATCCAGGAGGAATACTACGACGTTCGGGGCGAGCTGTTCAAGGTGTTCACTGCGGACGAGATCCGGGACATCAGCGGGCGGCCGACGATCACCAAGCGCACCATGAAGAACGTCAAGACCGGCCATCGCACCGAGGTGGTGTTTGCCGCTGTCGCCTACGATGTCGGCATCGAGGCCGAGGTCTTCTCCGAACGTTATTTGCGAGAACCTCCCCGGCGATGGATCCAGTGAGGGATGCAGTGAGACTGCCCGCAGCGGTGGTGCTGGTCGCCGGGTTGGCTCTGACCGTTGCGCAGCCAGCCAGCGCTCAAGCCAGCCTTCATGGGTTCGCCCAATTCAACTATGCCTTCCGCGCAACGGGAGCCGAATGTCCTCCCCAGATGGCGTGCGACATCATGCGGGGCGAGGAGCGGGTCCAGCTCAAGCTCGATTTGGCTTCCGCGAACGGGGGGGCCGGCGCCCTGGCCCGCCTGGATTTCGTCCGCGACGCAGTGAGCGATGACCTGGAGCCCGATCTCCGCGAGGCGTATCTCGATGGCGGAGGACGGCGATTCTCCGCTCGGCTCGGTCGTCAGATCGTGACTTGGGGCCTCGGTGACCTGCTCTTCATCAACGACGTCTTCCCCAAGGACTGGGTCGCGTTTCTCACCGGGGCGCCTCTGGAGTACCTCAAGTTCGGAAGCGACGCGGCCAAGCTCGGAGCCTACCTGGGTACTGGGGGTGCCGAGGTAGTGATCACCCCGGTGTTTGCGCCCGACCGCGCGCCGGCTCCCGATCGGCTCTTCTTCTTCGACCCGATGGCCTCGCTTACGGATCGGGTGACCCAACGGCCCGGTACCGACTTTGCCGACATGCAGCTCGCCGGGCGGGTGTACGCGCGGCTGGGTCGGTTTGAGGTCGCGAGTTACCTGTCGAGAGGATTCTTCGGGGTGCCGGCCGGCCGGCCGGACCCAGAGGTCTCAACCCGACTCATTCTCTCGTATCCGCGGCTCAATACGTACGGGGGGAGTCTGCAGGGTCCAATCGGGCCGGGCGTCTTGTCGCTCGAAGGCGGGTACTACGATTCGCGTGACGACCGCAGGGGAACCGACCCGGCCGTGGAGAACTCACAGGCTCGCTGGCTCGCCGCGTACCAGGTTCAGCCGTTGGAAGATCTGACACTTGCCCTGCAGTACTTTGGGGAGCTGATGGGCCATCACCAGGCCTACCTCCGCACGCTCCCCGCCTCAGTGCCGGCCCGAGACCGCCTCCGTCAGGTGGTCAGCGTTCGGATCACGCAGCTGCGACGGCATCAGACCGTGCGCCTGAACCTCCTCGTCATGGGCAGCCCGACCGATCGTGACGCCTACATCAACCCATCCGTTCGCTACAATGCGACCGACGAATTCTGGCTGGAAACCGGCGCCAACATCTTCTGGGGAAAGGAACTGCATACCTTCTTCGGTCAGTTTGAAAAGGACAGCGCCGTTTTCCTCGTGGCGCGCTACGAGTTCTGAATGACGTCGCTGCTCCAACTGGATCCCACCACACCGTTGTTCGATGCCCCTCGCTAGCCTTATTCCCGTCAGGTCCGATATCGGCTTGCTGCTGGAAATCATTGACCGTGCCTACAACCGCCGCTCCTGGCACGGGACCAACCTGCGGGGCTCGATCCGGGGCCTGACTGCGGCCGAAGCCGCCTGGCGCCCGGCGAAGGGCCGCCACAACATCTCGGAGATCGTGGTCCATTCCGCCTACTGGAAGTACGCGGTCTGGCGCCGGCTTACCGGCCAGCGCCGGGGGTCTTTCCCATTGAAGGGATCGAACTGGTTCGTCCGCCCCGCGTCCGGACCGGGAGACGACTGGAAACAGGACGTGGCGTTGCTGGATCATACCCACCGGGTGCTCCGTGACGCGATCGCGGGACTTCCCGATCGGAACCTCCGTCGCAAGTCGCGGGGAAGCAAAGTCTCCAACTTCGAGCTCATCGCCGGCATCGCGGCGCATGACCTGTATCACGCCGGCCAGATTCAACTGCTCAAGCGGCTTATGCGGGGCTGAAGCCGGATTCTGCTCGCGCGTCTTTCCGCCGCCGCCGCCACCCGCTCCTTTGCAATCGGGCTGACCGGCATTCTGCTCGGGCTCCATCTCGGCCGGGGAGATGTGGGGGCGGCCATGCTCGGGTTGGTGGTGGCCGCCGGCATGGCCGGCCTCGCCGCGGGCACCCTCGCGGTGTCTTTCTTTGGCGAGCTCTTCGGGCGCCGCCGAGTGCTCATCCTCACCACCTTCCTCTCGGCCGGCGGCCTGGCCGCGATTGCCCTGCTGCCGGCATCCGGCTGGCTGGCATTCCCCGCATTCCTGGGAATGGTCAACGGGATGGGAAGGGACCGCGGACCGGCCCAGACCGTGGAGCAGGGAATCCTGGCCGACCTCGCCCCTCCGGCCGTGCGAACCCGGTGGTTCTCGAACTACGCGTTGGTCCAGGATGTGGCCGGGGCGCTCGGGGCCCTGGCCCTATCGTTGCCGGCTGCCCTTAAACTCAGCTTGGGGATCCCGGAGGCCCAGGGCACGCGGTGGACCTTCGGGCTGGCTGCGGTGGTGACTCTCGCTCCGCTTTGGTTCTACCGGGGCTTGGTAACGCCAGCCGCAACCGGCCCGGTCCAGCTCACCGAGATTCGGACGCCCCGACTGTCGCCGGAGAGTCGTCGCCGTGTCACCGGCCTGGCGTCGCTGTTTGCGCTCGACAGTCTCGGCGGAGGTTTTCTCGCGGGTTCCGTGCTCAGCTTCTGGTTCTTCCGCCGGTTCGACCTCGACGGTGGCGTGCTCGGTCTCGTTTTCTTCACGGCGCGAGTGTTGAACGCAATCTCCTACCCTGCCGCCGCGGCTCTCGCCAGACGGTTCGGTTTGATTCGGACCATGGTCTTTACCCACCTCCCCTCGAGCCTCGTCCTCATGGTGCTGCCTTTCGTTCCGGCTGCCGGGGTCGCGATCGGGTTGTTCCTCCTGCGGGAAGCCCTGGTCCAGATGGATGTGCCGACCCGGCAGTCGTATGTCGCTGCGGTCACCGGCCCGGGCGAGCGCACTTTCGCGCTCGGGGTCACCGGGGTAGTGCGGAATCTCGGCTGGGCCGTGGGACCCGGGCTCGCTGGGGTGACGATGGCGGCCCTGGGCCTGGGAGCTCCGCTGCTGATCGGCGCCGCGCTCAAGGTGGTGTACGATGGGAGCCTGTTCGTTTCCTTCCGGCGACTGGCTCCCCCCGAGGAGCCCCCTCGCGCGCTC
>DATECI010000057.1:0-21789 GCA_035286985.1 Gemmatimonadales bacterium | reverse complement strand
CGGGAAGCGGACCCGGTGCCGGTCCAGGGACCGGTACCACGGCCGCGGCGGGCCCCGATTCCGCCCGGGGGCGGCCTCGGCCCCCGGAGCCAACCCGGCTCATTCTCCCCCCGTTCGACTATCCGCGGACCATGCGGGGTCAGACCGTGGACGTTAATTTCTTCGTGCTCGCCGATGGCCGGGTCGAGCGCGTGGTCTTCATCCCGGACGTTCCCGACCGGGCGTATGCCAGGAAGCTGGAGGAGGCCATGCGGGCCTATCGTTTTCGTCCGGCCCGGGACGCCTCCGGCCAGGCCATTTCCGGAATCGCTATCGTAAAGGTCTCGTTCTGACGCCTCCTCCACTCGAGGTTCGGGCCGATGCAGCTCTTCCGCCGGAAGTCCGTGGCCGAGTTCGAGTCCGATATCGCCGAGCGGGGCGGTCTCAAGCGCACCCTCACCAAATGGCATCTCACCGCCCTGGGAATCGGGGCCACGATCGGGGCCGGGATCTTCGTCAGCACCGGGACGGCGATCGTGGGCGATCCGGCCCGCCCCGGCGCCGGCCCCGCAATCGTGCTCTCCTTCCTGCTCACCGCGGTGGCCTGCGGGTTTGCCGCGCTCTGCTATGCGGAATTCGCGGCCATGGTTCCGATCTCCGGCTCGGCGTACACCTACGCCTACGCCTCCCTCGGCGAGCTGGTGGCCTGGATTATCGGATGGGACCTCATCATCGAGTACGCGGTGGGGAACATCGGCGTCGCGATCGGATGGTCGGGGTACTTTCGTGAACTGGTGAGCCATTTCGGGCTTGACCTTCCAGCGTGGCTGGCGACCGATCCGCGATCGGCCCATATGGCCGCAGCTGCGGTCGCCCAGGGGGCCACCGATGCGAGCAGCCAGTATCTGGCGTCGGCCCTCACCACGGCCCCGGTCCTGTTCGGCCTCCCCGTCATCGCGAATCTCCCGGCCTTTCTTTCGGTCGCGGTCATCACGGTCATCCTGGTGATCGGGATCCGGCAATCCGCCAACACCAACAACGCCATGGTGCTCCTCAAGGTCGGGATCATCCTCTTCTTTATCGCGGTAGGGGCCTTTTTCGTGCGGCCGGACAACTGGACCAATCCCGCGCAGGGCGGATTTGCGCCCAATGGGTTCGCCGGGATCAGTGCGGGCGCGGCGATCATCTTCTTCAGCTACATCGGATTCGACGCCGTGTCCACCGCTTCGGAAGAAGCCCAGAACCCGAAGAAGGACATGCCGTTCGGGATCATCATGAGCCTGGTGATCACCACGGTGCTGTACGTCGCGATGGCCGTGGTGATGACCGGGATTGCCCCCTGGCGCACCCTCGGTACCCCGGAGCCGATGATCACGGCACTGGCCCAGGCGCACGGGCCGCCCGTATTGATCAACGCTTCGCGGTTCATTGTGGCGCTCGGCGCGGTGGTCGCGATGGGGAGCGTGTTGCTGGTCTTTCAGCTGGGGCAGCCCCGGATCTTCTTCTCGATGTCCCGGGATGGGCTGCTACCACCAGCGATGGCCAAGATCCACCCGCGGTTCCGGACTCCCTACGTCGGCACCATTCTGACCGGCATCTTCGTGGCGGTCTTTGCCGCGTTCGCCAATATTGCCGAGGTGGTGGACCTCACCAATATCGGCACCCTGTTCGCCTTCGTGTTGGTCTCGCTGGGCGTGATTGTGCTGCGGATCAAGGAGCCGGAGCGGGTACGGCCCTTCCGGGTTCCGGGCGCCCCCTGGACGCCGCTCATTTCGGTGGCGGCCTGCCTGTATCTGATGTACGAGCTCCCGGCGATTACCTGGAAGCGCTTCGGGCTCTGGCTCCTGGCGGGGCTGGTGATCTACTTCCTCTACGGCATGCGGCACAGCCGGCTGGGGAGGAGCCGTGAACGGTAAACGGTGAACGGGACCCCACCGCTCACCGTTCGCCAAGTCTCCGGGCCATCGCAAGCGCGCCTTCGGCCGGCTCCAGCGGTTCCTGCCGCACCGTAACCCGGGTCGCTTTCTTGAGGCGATCGAGGACCGCCGCTCGCAGGCCGCGGCCCGGGGCCAGGTTCCCTCCGGCCAGCGCCAGGGGCACCGGCTTGCGGGGGCCGAAGAGCGGGAGCAGGGAAGCCACTAGACCGGTCAGCTCCTCCGCGGCTGCTTCTACGATTGCCTGCGCGATCTGGTCTCCGGCGGCGGCCGTCTGGAGGACCACCGGGGCGAGGCCGGCAATCTCGGCCGGGTCGGCACTTCCGGTCCACCGGATCAGCTCGTCGAAATCGTTAGCGGGAGAGGCCGCGAGGAGCGCGCCGGTCAAGGCGGTGTCGGGGCCACGACCGTCGTGAGCCCGGCCCACTGCCACGAGTGCCGCCCGGCCAAGCGCGAATCCACTGCCTTCATCTCCGATCTGCCACCCATAACCGCCTCTGCGGTGGATGGTACCGTCCGGCGCGCGAGCCACGCTGACGCTGCCGGTGCCCGAGACGAGGACAATTCCAGGCTTGTCGCCGAAGGCAGCTTCGAGAGCGATGTCGAGGTCACCAGTCACCACGGTGTGATTCGCCAGCCGCTCGCTCCTGAGTCCTTCGCGAAGTTCGCTGCGCTCGGGGTCGCGGCCCACTCCTGCCGCGCCGACCACCAGGACATCGACCTGGAGCAGCCGGGCCTCGGTGAGCGCCCGACGAGCGGCGGCGGCGATCTTCCCGGCCGCCTGGAGCGCTCGACCGGGGCGGACCGCCCCCGGAGCGCCGGTGGCGCGGGCGATTACCCGGTCGTCCTGCGCGAGGAGGACCGTGGTCTTGCTGCCTCCTGCATCAATGGCGAGAAACGTCGTCATGAGGGACCTGGTTGCCGGTGCGCCAGCCTGCTCGAGGTGGTGCCGACCAGCAGGGTGAGGGCAGTGCCGAGCGGGACGTACCAGGGCCAGGCAAGCTGTCCCACCGGCGCGAGCCATCCCAGCGCAGGGAACTCGGCCAGCTGCCTGGCGAAGATCGTCCCCAGCATCACCGCCAGGGTAACCAGCGTGCCGGCGACGGCATCTCTTCCGGTGGCGCGGCGCACCCGGGAGGCAAGGATGTATGTCCCCAAAAGCGCACCATAGGTCACGGACGCGATCGACAGCGCCAGAACCACGACCGGGGTATCGGTGCCGCTGGCAAAGGCGTAGAACCCCAGGGCTGCCGCTACGAGCCCCACGCCCCATACCGCCGAGAACGCTTTCCCCACTTTGAGCAGATGCTCGGGCTCCCGCCGCCCGGTGAGGCTGGCGTAGAAATCATGGGTAACCGAGGAGGCCAGCGCGTTGATCGAGGAGCTGATCGTGCTCATGGCGGCGGCGAGGATTCCCGCGATCAGCAAGCCGGCCAGTCCGGCCGGAAGTCGGCTGACGATGAACCGGGCAAAGATCTGGTCGCCGCTCACCTCAGCGGGGGCGAATCCGGCCGCCCAGATCGTGATCCCGACGAAGAGGAAGAGCAAGAATTGCAGGATCACCACGATCCCTGACCCGACCAGGGCCCGGCGGGCGTCGCGGAGTGACCGGGTGGCGAGCAACCGCTGGACAATGAGGTGATCGGTCCCGTGCGAGGCGGCCGAAAGGAGGGCCCCGCCAACCAGGCCGCCCAACAAGGTATAGGTTGCCGAGAAGGAGAAGGATGGATTGATCATGCGGAGTTTCCCGGCCGCTCCCGCGAGGTCGATTACCTTGCCGAACCCGCCGGCAAGCTGAGTCGCAACAGCAAGGGCCACAACTCCTCCGCTGAGGTAGACGACCAGCTGGAACACGTCTGCCCAGACCACCGCTTTGAGGCCCCCAACATAGGTGTAGGCGAGGGTCACCAGACCCATCGCGAGAATCGCCGCCGGAAGGCTCCAGCCGGTGATCAGCGCCAAGGGGATGGCGCCGGCAAAGATCCGGACCCCATCCCCAAGAAATCGGGTCAGCAGGAAGCAAGCCGAGATCAGGCGCCGGGTGCCGGGACCGAACCGCGATTCGAGCCGGGCATAGGCGGTTTCCTGCTGACCGGTGAAGTAGCCCGGCAACAGCCACCAGGCAACCAGCATTCTTCCCAGCAGGTAACCGAAGGTTAGCTGGAGAAAGGTGAGGTCGCCTCGGGCCCCGATCCCCGGGATGGAAATGACGGTGAGGGCCGACGTTTCGGTTGCCACGATCGAGAGCAGCACCGCCCAGGCCGGGAGGTTGCGAGCGCCCAGGAAATAATCGCCTGCGGTGCGCTGGGATCGGGTGGCCCAGAGCCCGACCCCGAGCGTCAGGGCGAAGTAGACGAGAATGACGGCGAGGTCGAGGGGGGACATGGGTCCCTAGCAACAAGGCCCGCCGGAGTGATTCCAGCGGGCCTTTACGGGGAGCTTCAAAGGGCGGGCTGCGCTACGCGTTGAAGCTGCTTCCGCAACCGCAGCCGCCGGTCGCGTTGGGGTTGCTGAACGTGAATCCAGATCCCTGCATCGAGGAGACGTAGTCGATCGTGACCCCGTTGAGATACTGCAGGCTGAACCCGTCCACAAAGACCCGGACCCGATCCACCGGGAGGATGTGGTCATCGTCCAGCGGCTGCTCCTCGATGTTCAGGCTATACTTGAACCCCGAGCACCCGCCCGGCAACACGCTGACCCGAAGCCCGGCCCGGTCCGGCTGGACCTTTTCGGCCCCCATGAACTTGAGGACTTCCTCGACCGCACGGGGGGTGAGGTTGACCTGGATGCCGCTGGCCTGGGTTTCCTGGCCGACTGAACTCATGCCGTTTCCGTCCTCGCAATGCGTGAACTGGGGTCCCACCCGACTGGGGAACCTGCACCAAGTTAGGAGAGACGGTTTTCCGGGTCAACTGACGCATTGGGTGTCGAGTGGCGGCGAATTCCGTCTGCCTGAGATAGATTGGTACCCGTCGCGGCCTTGGCAGCATTCGCTCCAAGGCACTTCCCCTCATGTGGAGGCGAACCATGCGTAGAGTGGTATTGCTCCTGGTAGCCATCAGTGCGGTTCCTGCGGCGATCCATGCGCAGGCTTGTATCGGACAGGCCTCCTGGAGCGCCGGTTCCATAAAGGCGGGCGGCTCGCTCGAGGTCGACGGCGGTACCACCGTCCTCGGCGGACTTGGCTTGGGAAAAGACGAGGGGTTCTTCTTTGGAGCCGGTGCGGGGTTTTGGAGCTTCGCGGACGAGACCCAGTTTCTTGTCACTGGCGGCGTGGGCAAAGAGCTGAGCACCAAGCTGGCTGACAAGGTGGCGATCTGTCCGGTCGCGAATCTGACCTGGGGCCTGCCGAAGAACGACTTCAGCTTTCAGACTCTTACCGGTGGATTGTCGGGCGGGTATCCGTTGAGCTCGAGCTCCGAGAATCTGGGCATCGTGCTGACGGGGGCGTTCCAGTTGGGCTTCCATCGGTCCAGTTTCCTGGGCGATTCCCATACGGATTTCATTGGGATCATCGATGCCGGTGCCGGCTTCATTCTGAACCAGCGGATCTCACTGTCCCCATTGGTCCGGATCTATTTCGGCGATGGCAGTGACGTAGCGTTCGTCGCCCGAGCCAACGTGGCGCTCGGGAAGTAGCGTTCGCTAAGGCTGCGGCACTGGAGGTCTGACCTTCAGCAAACTCACCACTCCGTTCGCCACCGCGACCCGGAGCGGCCCGATTCTCGGGTTGTTCCGGGTCGGGTGTATCCGGTTGGTGAGGAGCACGATTACCAGGTCTCGCTCCAGATCGATCCAGATCGAGGTGCCGGTGAAGCCGGTATGGCCAAAGCTGCTGGAACCGAGCCTGGTTCCAGCACTGTTCCCAGGCGACGGGGTATCCCATCCGAGGGCCCGGGAAGAGCCGGGAACGACATCCTGGCGACGGATGAATTCCCCGAGAATCTCGGGGCGGACGGGCGGTCCGGCGGTCGGGCGGTCGGGTCCGTTCCCTTCGTCCGCCTGACCGCCTGACCGCCTGAGCGTCCCGAGCACCCACTCCCCGAAACTCAACAGATCCACCGCGCTCCCAAATAAGCCCGCATGTCCCGCCACCCCACCCAGCCATGCGGCTTTTTCGTCATGGACCTCGCCCCGCACGATGCGCTTGCGCCAAGCGGTGTCGTATTCGGTCGCGGCGACCCCGGGGAGCAGCGTAGCCGGGGGCCGGAAACCGGTGGAGCCCATGCCCAGGGGACGGAAGATCTTCCGTGCCGCCAGCCGGTCCAGCCGGACGCCATAGATGTGCTCGATCACGTTTCCGAGCACGATCGCCCCGATATCCGAATACACCATGCGGGCTCCGGGCAGCGTATCGAGTGGTGTGGCATTGACCAGGCGGAGCGCCGAATCAGGGTTGGGGCTCAGGCGCCAGAGGGGCCGGTCGGCGGGGAGGCCACTGGAGTGGGTGAGCAGATGGCGAGCAGTGACCAGCTCTTTCCCGCGGCCCCGAAAGGCCGGGAGATAGCGTTGAACCGGAGCATCCAGCTCGAGCTTCCCCTCGCTCACGGCGAGCATGGCGAGGGTGGTGGTGGCGACGACCTTGGTGAGCGAAGCCAAGTCGTAGATGGAATGGCCGTTCGGCCGGACGGGATCGTTCAGGGCGAGCCGGCCGGTACCGTAGAGATAGCGCGCGCCCCGAAACGAAACCGCCATCACCCCACCGGGCGCCGCTCCCGCCGCCACGGCGGAGTCGAGCATCGGGGTAAGGGAATCGAGGGCACAAGGCGGCCCGGCGCAGAGGGGGGCGGGCGCGAGGGCACCGGGAGGTGGAAAGGCGCAGCCCGAGACCAGCGACAGAGTCCAGCCGACGCGCGCGCGACGCGCGCTCACTTCGCCGCCTTCTGGATCCCCCACCCCCACGGATATCCGGGCGGCAATTCGATCGGCAAGCGTCCGGTTACCGCGGCGCCGGCCAGGGCGCCGGCTACCGCCTCTTCGGTGAGCGGATTTCCGGTCCAGGCCAGAAGGTAGAGGGCCACGCCCGGGGTCTGATTGAGGAGGTAGGGCGTGCCGAAGGAAACCAGCCCGGTCGGACGCTCTTCCGCGGAGTGCTCGATCAAATCGGCGAGCGGCCCGGGAAGCGCTATGGCGCCCCGCCAGGCCGCGACCCGGACCGAAGTGGCAAAGAGCGCGAGCGGCGCGGAGCGGAGCACCGTCCGGGCGGAGTCGTAGCTCGCCGGGCCGCTCCCCGCGGAGAGTCGAAAGGCACTCACGGTGTACCCCCGCTTGGCCAGCTCGCCGAGCAGAGTATTGCCCAGCGGCTGAGAATTGCCGTCGGCATAGGTCACCAGCGCCAGGCGGCGTGGCCCGACGCGGAGGCTGTCCAGCACTCCCAGACTATCCCGGACCAGAACGAGCGCCCGCCGGGAAACCGCGAGCGCCGTGTCGCGATGGGACCGGCTTCCCACCACGAAGCCGAGCCGGTCCAGATTCACGGTTCGGGTGCGGAAGAGGCCGAGCCGGTGCTTGGCCTCCAGAACCCGCTGCACCGAGGAGTCGAGCCGGGGCCGGGAGACCTTTCCGGAGCGTACCGCTTCTTCCACGGCATCGATCGCGGTTTTGGGGTCGGCCGGCATGAGTAGGATGTCGCTCCCGGCGAGGAGAGCGAGCACCGCGGCCTCGCCCGGGCCGTAGCTGCCGACCAGGGCGCCCATGTTGAGGGCATCGGTAACGACGAGGCCGTTGAACCCCAGGGAGTCGCGCAGAATCCCAGTCAGGATTTCGGGGGCCAGGGTCGCGGGAGTCGTGCCGCTCGCGCCCAGCTCCGGCAGCGCGATGTGGGCGGACATGACCACGCTCACGCCGGCCGCGATCGCGGCCCGGAACGGGAGCAGCTCCAGTGAATCCAGTCGCGGCCAGTCGGCCCGGATCACCGGAAGGGCGAGGTGCGAATCGGTATCGGTATCGCCGTGGCCGGGAAAGTGCTTGGCCGTGGCGAGCAGGCCGCCCGCTTCCGTGCCCCGCACCGCCGCGCCAACCAGCCGGGCGACGTGGCGGGCGTCTCCACCGAAAGCCCGGGTATTGATGATGGGATTAGCGGCGTTGTTGTTGACGTCCGCCACCGGCGAGAAAGTGAGGTGGATCCCGGCGGCCCGGCCCTCCGCAGCGGTGATCTTGCCCATGGCATAGGCATCCGACTCGCCCCCGGCCGCTCCCACGCCCATATTGGTGGGGAAAGGCGTTCCCCCGTTGAATCGGAAACTGGTTCCTCCCTCGAGGTCCGAGGCGACCAGGATCGGCAGCCGGGAGCGCCGCTGCAGGAAATTCAGTTTGGCCGCCACATCGAGCGGCGAGCCAATGGAAATCACGATGCCGCCGACCCGAAGCGAATCGACCCAGTCCCGTACCTGGCCCAGCGCAGAATCGTCGAAGGCGGCATAGGTCCCGGGGATCCACGGCATGATGAGCTGGGCAATGCGGTCCCGGAGCGGCAAGGAGCGAAGGAGCCGGGCCACCGCGGCTGGCGGCCGGGGGGAGGGGGGGGGCCGCCCTTGCGCCGGCAATGCGGGCGGGACGAGGCAGAGCCCAAGGAGCGCGCGAATCAGGTGACGACGAACGGACACAGGCCTCTCGGCGGAAAGGTGATTGCGGGGGCGCTGCTCGTCATTTCGGCAGCGTGTGTCGGGCCTCAGCCGCCGGCACCCCTTGTGCGGGTGGAGCCCGGGATCGAAGGCCTCCTCCGAGACAGCATCCACCTGGTCCGGGGCCGCACCGTGGGCCTGGTGTCGAACCAGGGAGGGGTGGATGCGACCGGGATCAGCGACGTCGAGCGCCTGCTCGATACCGGCATCCGCCTCGTGGCACTCATGAGTCCCGAGCACGGGTTCCGGGGGAGTGCCGCGGGGGGCCAGGTCGTGGCCTCGACCAGGGACAGCGCCACCGGCCTTCCAATCTACAGCCTCTACGGCGCGCAACGGGGAGCGACCGATTCGATGCTCGCCGGCATGGAGGTGATCCTGGTGGACCTCCCCGATGTGGGGGCCCGCTACTACACCTACCTGAGCACAACCATCGAAGTGATGCGCTCCGCCGCCCGGCTGGGCCGAACCGTGATCATCCTGGATCGACCCAATCCGATTGGGGGGGCGGTGCAGGGCAATGTCCTCGATCCTGCCCATCGCTCCTTTGTCGGCCCGCTCGCGATGCCGATGCGGCACGGGATGACCCTGGGCGAGCTGGCGCACCTGGCGAATCGGGAGCTTTCCCTCGAGGCCGACTTGCGAGTGGTGCCCGCCGCGGGTTGGTCCCGAAGGCTGACTCTGGCCGCCACCGGGCTACCCTTCATTCCACCCAGCCCGAACCTGCGGGATCTGGAGAGTCTGTTCCACTATCCCGGGCTCTGTCTCTTCGAGGGGACGGCGCTTTCGGTGGGACGGGGTACCTCGGCACCGTTCCGGCAGGTCGGCGCGCCATGGCTGGATGTAGCGCGAGTCCTGGCGCTGCTCGATGCTGCCAGGCTTCCGGGAGTGAGGTTCGAGGAAGTGACTTTCACTCCGATCGGTCCGGACGACGGGAAATTCCCCGGAGTTCCGCTTCGGGGCATCCGTCTGGGCTTGACCGATGCGAGTCGGTACGACCCCACCATCACCGCCGTGACTCTGCTCGCCGCGGTGGCTCGAGTCCATCCTGACAGTATCGGGTTTCGGGCTTCGGGATTTGACCGCCTGGCTGGGGGGCCGGCGCTCCGAGAGGCCATCCTGGCAAGCAGGGAACCGTTCGCCATCGGAAGGGACTGGGTAGCGGCCCGGGAAACCTGGAAGCGTTACCGGAAGCCGGTGCTCCTTTACCGGTGAATCCGGTCCGCCGTTTGCCGCTGGGCGTTTCCTCGGCTATCTTCAGCCGCTCTAACCCATTGCCCCACTTGATCATTCCTCGTTCGCCGGGCGGTGCCGGAACCCGATGAAGCTGGTCCCCAAGGCGGTTGAGCGGGGCTTTCTCACGGCCACGCTGCCCATCGCGGAGTGGTTGCATCGGCGGCATGTCCAGCCCAACACAATTACCACAATCGGGGCCCTGCTGGTCGTCTTCTCTGCTCTGGCGTATGGGGCGGGATGGATCCGCTGGGGCGGCATCCTGCTCATCGGGAGTGGCATCGTCGACACGTTTGACGGCCAGGTCGCGCGCCGGGGCAACATCGAGTCGAAATTCGGGGCGTTCTATGATTCGACGCTCGACCGAGTGGGCGACGGGGTGACGTTCATCGGCATCGCGGTCTTCCTGCTCCGCGAGCCGGGAGTGCCCTGGCGGATCGAGACGGTCACCCTCTGCATGATCGCGGTGCTCAGTTCGCTGCTGGTGTCCTACGCTCGAGCCCGGGCCGAAGGGCTCGGCCTCGAGTGTCGGGTGGGCCTGGTCCAGCGGGCCGAGCGGCTGCTGGCCATCGGGGTGCCCACGATCCTGGTTGGCCGGGGGCCGTACACGGTGACCGTTCTGCAGGTGATCGTGGCGGTGCTGGCGATGCTTTCCACAATTACGGTGGTCCAGCGGTTCCTCTACGTGCACAGCATAACCCGCCAAGAAAGGGCCTAACCGGATGCCGGAGACGAGTGGCCGCCCCATTGCCCCCGCGGGTGGCAAGCTCGGCGTGCTCTGCGTGGGGCTGGGC
Source organism: Gemmatimonadales bacterium (assembly GCA_035286985.1). Lineage (GTDB taxonomy): Bacteria > Gemmatimonadota > Gemmatimonadetes > Gemmatimonadales > GWC2-71-9 > JABFSM01. Next base: position 11,226 of record DATECI010000057.1, on the reverse strand, counting down.
GCGGTCGCCTCGACCTTCATCGCCGGAGTGGAACTGGCCCGCCGGGGCAAAGCCAGGCCGTTCGGCTCCCTGACCCAGCTCGCCACGATCCGGCTCGGCAAACGGACCGAGGGGCGGGCCCCGCTGATCAAGGATTTCGTTCCCCTGGCCGGCCTCGACGACCTGGTGTTCGGGGCCTGGGATCCGATTCCCGACAACGCCTACCAGGCCGCCCTGAAGTGCGGCGTGCTCGACCGGCACGAGCACGTGGACGTCATCAAAGCGTTTCTCGAGGCGATTGCCCCGATGACCGCGGTCTTCAACCAGCACTACGTGAAACGGTTGCAGGGCAGCAACGTCAAGCCGGGCACCAGCAAGCGAGCGCTGGCCGAGGCGCTCCGTCAGGATATCCGTGATTTCAAGGCGAGGACCGGGTGCGCCCGGATGGTGGTGGTGTGGTGCGCCTCGACCGAGATCTTCATCGCGCCGGGGCCGGAGCATGAGACCCTAGCGGCGTTCGAGAAGGCCATGGACGCCGACCATCCGGCCATCGCCCCTTCCATGCTCTACGCCTGGGCCGCCCTGATGGAGCAGGTGCCCTTCGCCAACGGGGCGCCGAACCTCACGGTGGACGCTCGGGCCCTGGTGCAGTTGGCAGAGCAACGCAAGGTTGCCATCGGCGGCAAGGACTTCAAGACCGGGCAAACCATGGTAAAGACCGTGCTCTCTCCCATGTTCAAGGCCCGGATGCTGGGCGTTTCCGGCTGGTACTCCACCAACATCCTCGGCAACCGCGACGGTGAGGTCCTGGACGATCCGGAAAGCTTCAAGACCAAGGAAGAATCCAAGCTCGGGGTGCTGGAGTACATCCTCCAACCGAAGCTGTATCCCGAGCTTTACGGCAATCTCTATCACAAGGTCCGGATCAACTACTACCCACCCCGCGGCGACAACAAGGAGGGGTGGGACAATATCGATATCTTCGGCTGGTGCGGCTATCCCATGCAGATCAAGGTGGATTTTCTGTGCCGCGATTCAATCCTGGCCGCGCCGCTGGTCCTCGATCTGGCGCTCTTTTTTGATCTGGCTCAGCGGGCCGGCTTCTCCGGTGTCCAGGAATGGCTCTCGTTCTACTTCAAGAGTCCCCAGGTGGCTCCGGGGCTCTATCCGGAGCACGACCTGTTCATTCAGCACACCAAGCTCAAGAACACCCTGCGCCACCTGATGGGTGAAGAGCCGATTACCCACCTGGGGCTGGAGTACTACGAGTACGGCAAGGAATGAGGGACCCGGCATGAAGTACTTTCATCGCACCTCGGTCTCCCCGGACACCGTGATCCGGCACGCCACCGGCTTCTTTGCCACCCGGCTTTCTCCGGTGGAGGAAGGGAGCCGACGGCGCCGCTTTGCCGGCGCGATCGGGCAGTTGGGCGTTGTGGTCGAGGCCGAGGGTGGCCATTACACGCTGGTCACCGTGGAGACGAACCAGCCCGGCGAGAGCGAGATTGACAAGTTGGCCAAAAGGTTCCTGGCGACGGTGCATACCCTTGCGGAGCCGGCACATGCCCTTCGGGGGGCCTACTAGCCCTTTGGCCTTTCGGACCGGTAGTGCGATCTTTCGGAGGTGACGCGTCTAATGGGCAACGGCGGATAGGCCGCCGAAGCCCGATTGTGAAACCCTGGGAGGTTGGATTGGCTTGGACCAAACCTGCGACAGCATTGTTGGCGGCTGGCGTTCTGGCTGGTGCGGTAGTGCCTGCCGCCAAATGGCGCGCGATCCTGGAGCCGGTGGGCGACAGCAGGGTGCGCGGAGGTGCGACCGCCGAGGCAAAAGGCGAGTCGACCCATTTCATCATCTCGATCCGGGATGGTGCGCCAAACAGCTCGCTGACGTGGCACATGCATAGCGGGACCTGTAGCTCGCCGGGAGGAGTAGTCGGTTCCGGCTATCCCGCGCTCAGGGTGGGCCCGGGAGGAACGGCCCAGGCGGCGATCACCCTGGCGGTGAGCCCGCCCACCGGCGGAAGCCACATCATCCAGGTTCACAGTTCCGGCGGGGACGTGGTGTCGTGTGGCGAGCTGAAGCAGGTTGGAGAATAGGGGTTAGGGAGCTCGGGAAACTAGGGAGCTACGCCGCGATGCAGAGACGGTGCCGAGAGAAGACAATCGGCGCCGTCTTTTTTCCCCCTAGCTCCCCGGCTCCCTAGCTCCGGCAGAGAATAGGTCCCGCGGCCCATCGGCCGGCCGTCCTCACCGACCTCACCATCCTCACCGACCTCACTGTCCGACCGACCGACCCTTCGTTAGGTTTGTCGCGCGTCCGGATCCCAACCCCCACCATTCGGAGAGTCTGGCCGATGCCCTGCGTCGTGCGCCGTCGAGTCGTCCGTCCCCTGTTTGCCCTGCTTCCGCTGTTGTTTCCCTCCCTGGGCTTGGCTCAGGCTCACGCCGCGGGCGGCGAAGCCAATCTGATCGTGCCGGATCTGGCCAGCCAGCAGTTCATTGGCATGACCGGCCGGTCGCTGCTCTTCACCGGCCTGGTGGTCTGCGGGCTGGGTCTGCTCTTCGGTCTGGTCATCTACGGTCAGCTCCGCAACCTCAAGGTGCACGAGGCGATGCGGGAGATGTCCGAGCTGATCTACGAGACCTGCAAGACCTACCTGACTCAGCAGGGCAAGTTCCTGGCGGTCCTCTGGGTGTTCATCGGAGCGGTCACTGCGGTGTACTTCGGGACCCTGGCCGCGACGGTCGACGCCGCGGGCAATCCGACCCACGGCTTCCCACCCGGTAAGGTGGCCATCATTCTCTTCTTCAGTCTGGTCGGGATCGCCGGGAGCTTTGGGGTGGCCTGGTTCGGGATTCGGATCAACACCTTTGCCAACTCACGCACCGCCTACGCCAGTCTGCGGGGGAAGCCGTTCAAGCTGCACGAGATCCCGCTCAAGGCGGGCATGAGCATTGGGATGGCGCTGATCAGCGTCGAGCTGCTCATCATGCTCTGCATCCTGCTCTTCATTCCGGGCGAATACGCCGGTCCGTGTTTCATCGGGTTCGCGATCGGCGAGTCGCTCGGAGCCGCGGCGCTGCGGATCGCGGGGGGCATCTTCACCAAGATCGCGGACATCGGTGCCGACTTGATGAAGATCGTCTTCAACATCAAGGAGGACGACGCCCGCAACCCCGGGGTGATCGCGGACTGTACCGGAGACAACGCCGGCGATTCGGTAGGGCCGAGCGCGGACGGGTTCGAGACCTACGGCGTGACCGGGGTCGCCCTGATCACCTTCATTCTGCTCGCCGTGCCGGACCTCGCGGTCCAGGTCCAGCTCCTGGTCTGGATCTTTATGATGCGGGTGCTGATGGTCATCGCGAGCGGGGTGTCGTACCTGCTCAATGGGGCCATTGCCCGGGCCCGCTACGCCCATGTGGACAAGATGAACTTCGAAGCCCCGCTCACCAGCCTGGTGTGGCTCACTTCGATCGTGTCCATCACCCTGACCTACCTGACCTCGTACCTGCTGATCCCGGAGCTGGGCGACGGCACCCTCTGGTGGAAGCTCTCGACCGTCATCACCTGCGGGACCCTGGCCGGGGCGATCATTCCGGAGTTGGTGAAGGTCTTCACCTCGACCGAATCGCGCCACGTTCGCGAGGTGGTGACCTCCTCGCGCGAAGGGGGAACTTCGCTCAACATCCTCTCCGGGTTCGTGGCGGGCAATTTCAGCGCCTACTGGCTGGGCCTGACCATCATGGTCCTGATGGCCATCGGGTATTTCGTCAGCACCGGCATCCCGGCGGTCGACCCGGCCAATCCTGCCGCGGGGGGCATGATGTTAGCCCCCGCGGTCTTCGCGTTCGGCTTGGTGGCGTTCGGCTTTCTGGGCATGGGTCCGGTTACGATCGCGGTGGATTCCTACGGGCCGGTGACCGACAATGCCCAGTCCATCTACGAGCTTTCCCTGATCGAGCAGGTGCCCGGGTTAGCCGCCCGGATCAAGCAGGAGGAGGGCTACGACGTCAACTTCGAGGTCGCCAAGCACATGCTCGAAGAGAACGATGGGGCGGGGAACACCTTCAAGGCGACCGCCAAGCCGGTCCTGATCGGCACCGCGGTGGTAGGAGCTACCACCATGATCTTCGCGATCATCGTGGCCCTCACCTCCGGCTTGAGTGAAAACCTCGATAAGCTCTCGCTGCTGCACCCGCCGTTCCTGCTGGGACTGATCTCGGGCGGCGCCATGATCTACTGGTTCACCGGCGCCTCGACCCAGGCGGTCACCACCGGGGCCTACCGGGCCGTAGAATTCATCAAAGCCAACATCAAGCTGGAGGGAACCACGAAGGCCTCGGTCGCCGACAGCAAGAGAGTGGTGGAGATCTGCACTCAATACGCCCAGAAGGGGATGTTCAATATCTTCCTGGCGGTCTTCTTCGGGACCCTGGGCTTCGCGTTCGTCGAGCCGTTCTTCTTCGTGGGCTATCTGATTTCCATCGCGCTGTTCGGCCTGTACCAGGCGGTGTTCATGGCCAACGCGGGGGGCGCCTGGGACAACGCGAAAAAGATCGTGGAAGTGGAGCTCAAGCAGAAGGGCACTCCGCTGCACGCCGCCACTGTCGTGGGCGACACGGTGGGCGATCCATTCAAGGACACCTCTTCGGTGGCCATGAACCCGATCATCAAGTTCACCACGCTGTTCGGGCTGCTCGCGGTCGAGCTGGCGGTATCGCTGGCGGCTCAGCAAGGGCCGGTGCTGGGCCACGTGCTCGCGGGTCTTTTCCTGCTGGTGTCGGTGGTGTTCGTGTACCGGTCGTTCTACCGGATGCGGATCGAGGGGGCCAAGGTTTGAGGAAGACGGGATCCTGACCGATGGCGCGAATCGATGTTGTGATGCCCCAGATGGGCGAGTCCATCGCCGAGGGCACCCTGTCGAAGTGGCTGAAGAAGGTGGGTGACCCGGTCCGGCGGGACGAGCCGATCTTCGAGATTTCGACCGACAAGGTCGACGCCGAAATACCCGCTCCATCGGCCGGGGTGCTAGCCGAGATTCTGGTACAAGAGGGCGAGACCGTGGCGGTCCAGACGGTGGTGGCCCGGTTGGAGACCGATGCGGCCGCGGCGGCAAAGCCCGAGCCGTCGAAGCCCGAACCGCCGAAGCCCGAGCCAGTACCGACCGCTGCCCCAGGCGCGCCACCCGCTCCGGCCCCGAAGTCCGCCGCCCCGCCGCCGGCAAAGGCGCCGCCCGCCCCGCGAGCCCCTGAGCCGTCAAGTCGCCCGCCGGTTCCCCCATCCGAAGCCCCCCGGCCTGCGGAGCTCGAGGAGCGGCTTCGCACCAAATCGACTCCGCTGGTTCGGAAGATCGCCGCGGAGCACAACATCGATCTGGCCGCCATTTCGGGATCCGGGTTATCGGGCCGGGTGACCAAGTCGGATATCCTGTCCCACCTCGAGGCGCCCCAGCCGGCTCGCCCCTTGGCCGCCCCTCCGTTGGCCGCACCGTCCGCCAGTGCAGCGGTCCAGGGGCCCGATCTCTCGGTGGGCGCCGGAGCGCGGATTATTCCGGGTCCGGCGATCGAGCCCTGGGAGGGGGACCGGGTCGAGCCGTGGTCGCGGATCCGCAAGCTCACGGCCGACCATATGGTCATGTCCCGGCGGGTTTCGGCCCACGTGCAGAGCCTCATCGAGGTGGACTATAGCCGGATTGCCGCGCTGCGGACCCAGTGGAAAGGGGAGTTCGCCGAGCGAGGGGTGAATCTGACCTACCTCGCTTTCATCGCGACCGCGGTGGCCCGCGCGCTCCGCCGCCATCCGGTGCTCAACGCGGCGGTGATGGGGGAGAGCACGGTGTACCGGGGGGAAATCAATCTTGGGATCGCGGTGGCGATGGAGTGGGGCCTGATCGTGCCGGTGATCCGGCGAGCGGACGAGCTGAACCTGTTGGGGATCGCGCGCGCCATCAACGATCTGGCGGAACGGGCGCGCTCCAAGAGACTCTCGCCGGATGAAGTCCAGAAGGGGACGTTCACCATCACCAACCCCGGCGTCTTCGGAACGTTCGTGGGCTTGCCGGTGATCAATCAGCCCCAAGCGGCCATCCTGGCGGTCGGCGCGATCGGAAAGCGGCCCGCGGTTCTCCCTGGGCCCGACGGCAGCGACACGATCGGGATCCGCACTCTTGGCATGCTGGCGATGTCGTACGATCACCGAATCGTGGATGGCGCCGATGCCGATCGGTTCCTCGCTGATCTTCGCGCCGCGCTGGAAGAGGCGCCTGAGGAGCTGGCCTAGCCATGCCCCGGGTGCTGACCGCCGCCAGGGCGCAGGTGCAGACTGGTCGCGAATCCGTCTATCTCGAGGTCCTCGGGGAGCTGGGCCGGCGGCTCCGAGCCCGGGGTGAATCGTTCTGGCTGTTCCGGCACCCGGCCCAACCCGGCTGCTTCCTGGAATTCAGGGAGAGTGCTGCTCCGGAACGGCACCGGCTCTGCCGCGCGCCAGACGCCGAGGAGGCCGCGCTGGAACAGCGACTCCGAGACATCGCCAGCTACGGAACCGAGGGCTCGGTGCTCTGGGAAGAGGTGGCGTTGTGAGTGCGACCGCGCAGCTCCCGGGGCGCGAGTAGCCCGTGCCTCGACGGATCATCGAGGTGGACGGAGAACGCTGGTCGGCTTCCCCGGCGGGCCGGGTTACCCAGTACGACAAGGATGAATTCGCAGTGCAGTTCACCCGGCAGCCGGCCGGTTCGGCGCCGGATCGGATCGCCCGGTATTCGCCGTTGCTTGCCAAGAGCCGGGAAATCTCTCTGGCCCAGCTTACCGAGCTGGAGCTGGTCGCGCTCTTCCGGGTGTCGCAGCCGTCCTGGACTTCGCCCGAGCTGGGGTATCGCCGCTGAATCAGGCCAGTCCGATCGACCTCCATTTGCATTCCACTGCATCGGATGGATTGCTTGCGCCGAGCGCGGTGGTCCAGCGAGCCGCCGGGCTCGGGCTGTCGGCCATCGGGCTCACCGATCACGACAGCGTGGCCGGCCTGCCCGAAGCCCAGGCCGAAGGGGAACGAGTCGGCGTCCGGGTGGTGAGTGGTTGCGAATTCTCCACCTCGGCGCCGTGGGGCGAGATGCACGTGCTCGGCTATTTCCTCCCGCCGGACCATCCGGTCCTGGCCGGCTTCCTGCGCCGCTGCCGGGAGGATCGCATCCGTCGCGGTCGCGAGATGGTTGAAGGACTCCAGGCTTGGGGAGTCGACGTCTCGTTCGACCATCTGGTCGCCGAGACCGGAGGGGCCGCCATGGGGCGCCCGCACCTGGCCCGGGTGCTGGTTCGGCTGGGAAAGGTTGCCAGCGTGGACGAGGCCTTTCAGCGGTGGCTTGCCAAGGGACGCCCCGCCTACGTGGAGAAGCGGTTGCCCGCCTTTCGCGAAGTGGCCGACCTGGTTCATCTGGTGGGTGGGTTGGTATCTGCGGCCCACCTGCGCGAGCGGGCGACCCGGGCGGTCCTCGGCGCCTTCAAGGAGGAAGGGCTCGACGCGGTGGAAACCCGCCATCCGGCCCATTCGGGCGAGTTCCGGGTTCGGCTCACCGAGCTGGCCCAAGGGCTGGACCTGCTGCGCACCGGCGGCAGCGATTGGCACGGCGACCTCGACCCGGAAGCCAGCCATGCCATGATCGGTTCGCAGGAGGTTCCCGCGGAGTGGCTGGCCCTGAGGGAGCAAAGGGCGGCTTGGTAGGCTCGCTATATTTCGCCATGCCCTCCACGGAAGACTTCGAAGTCATCATCGTCGGCGCCGGGCCGGCGGGGCTCTGCGCCGCGTTGTACGCGGGACGCGGCATGCTCAAGACCGTGGTGCTGGAGCGCGGGATTCCGGGTGGTGAGCTCTTGAACACCGAGAAAATCGAGGACTATCCCGGATTTATCAGCATCCTGGGGCCAGAGCTCGCCGCCAGGATGACCGAGCACGCCCAGGCGTTCGGGGCGGAGATCCGCATGGAGAACGTCGAGGGCATCCATCACCAGAGCGATGGGGGCTTCCGGGTGGTCACCAGCTCGGAAACCGAGTATCTGGCCCCGGCGGTGATCCTCACGGCCGGGGGTACCCCCACCAAGCTCGGGGTTCCCGGGGAGCTCGAATACGCGGGGAAGGGAGTCTCCTACTGCGCGGTCTGCGACGGCGCCTTCTTCAAGGGCGAGCGGATTGCGGTGGTCGGCGGGGGCGACGCCGCGGTGGAGGAGGCGGACTATCTGACGCGCTACGCCTCGCGGGTGTATCTGATCCACCGCCGGGACGCGTTCCGCGCGTCCCGGCTGCTGCAGGAGCGCGCCTTCAAGAACCCCAAGATCGAGGTGATCTGGAACACCCGGGTAACCGAGCTGGTCGGGAACGACGCCGGCCTGCGGCAGCTCGGGCTCGAGAACACGGTCACCGGGGCCCGGTCCCAGCTGGCGGTGTCGGGTTGCTTCATCTTCATCGGCTTCCAGCCCAACAGTTGGCTGGTTCGCGAGCATGTGGCCCATGACGCGGCTGGCTACCTGCTCACTGACGACCGGATGATGACCTCGATCCCGGGCCTCTTTGCCGCCGGCGATCTTCGGGTCCAGCTCACCCGGCAAGTGACCACTGCGGTGGGCGACGCAACCACAGCGGCGATCGCGGTCGAGAAGTACCTCGCCGACCGCAAGACGAAAGTGGTCGCTGGGGCGGCCTGAGAGCGGCGCCTTGGGCCAGCTCGAGATCATCCCGATCCCCAACGGCGGCTTCGCCGAGAACTGCTACCTCGTCTTCGATCCGGACGCGCCCGACACGGTCCTGGTGGACCCGGGCGAAGAGGCCGACCGCTTTCTGGCGGAAGCCGCAGGCCGCAGCCGGCAGATCACGGCCATCTGGCTGACCCACGCCCATCTCGATCACATCCTGGGCGTCGCCGCGATTCGTGAGGCGACCGGGGCGCCGATCTTCCTCCATGCCCAGGATCAGCGGCTTTACCGGGAACTGCCGCAGCAGGGGTTCTTGCTCGGGGTACGAGTTACCGCCCCGCCCCCGGCCGATCGTGGCCTGGAGCATGGGCAACGCCTCCGAATCGGCGGCGCGGAAGTCGAGGTGCGCCACGCCCCCGGTCACTCTCCGGGTCACGTCTGCTTCGTGGCGCCGGGGGTGGTGCTCTGCGGAGACGTGCTGTTCGCGGGCTCGATCGGGCGAACCGACCTGCCGGGCGGCGATTTCGAAACGCTGATCGCGAGCATTCGCCGCGAGCTGCTCTCGCTGCCGGACGAGACGATCGTCTATCCGGGCCACGGGCCGGCAACGACGATCGGCCGGGAGCGCAGGAGCAATCCGTTTCTCGTTACGGGGGCGGCGCCATTCCAACCAGGATGACCGTGCGGCCATGGGCCAGCGCAACTCCGTGGGGCACTCCGGCCGGGGCCCAGACCAGGGTGTCAGGCCCGACGTCCTGCGCTTCTTCCCCGACGATCATTCTCGCGTTCCCCGAGAGGATCAGATAGAATTTGTCGGCGCCGGTGTGGGTATGGACCGGTTGCGATTGGCCGGCCTCGAAGCAGTTGAGTCCCAGGAAGAGCGCCTGACCGGCAGCCAGGTCTTGCTTCGCGAACCGGTCGGAGCGAAATATGGCGCAGCCGGAAAGCGCGAGGAAATGCTCGGACATAGCCGTCGTCCCCAGTTGACTGTTGACCGTTCACGCCGTTCCCGGCCGCCATGACCTACCGCACAGAGAAGGACCCCCTCGGCGAAAAGAAGGTTCCCGCGGATGCCCTCTATGGCATCCAGACCCTGCGCGCGGTCGAGAATTTCCCCATCTCGGGGCTCCGGCCCCTGCCGGCTTTCGTGGATGCCGTGGTGTGGATCAAGAAGGCGGCCGCGCTCACCCATCGCGATACCGGCCGGCTCTCGCCCCACCTGGCCGACGCGATCGTGCGGGCCGCCGACGAGGTGCTGGCGGGCCAGCACCGGGATCAGTTCGTGGTGGATGTGTATCAGGCAGGTGCCGGCACCAGCCACAACATGAACTGTAACGAAGTGCTGGCCAACCGGGCCAACGAGCTGCTCGGGAATCCACGAGGCAGCTACGCGCCGATTCACCCCAACGATCACGTCAATATGGCGCAGAGCACGAATGACGTGATCCCCACCGCCATGCGGCTGGCGGCTCTGGCCACCTTGCCTCAACTGCTGGACGCGCTCGAGGGCCTCGCCGCCACGTTCCTCGCCAAAGGCGCCGCCTTCGACGACATCATCAAGTCGGGCCGGACTCACCTGCAGGATGCCACCCCTATCCGGCTGGGCCAGGAATTCACCGCCTACGGCCGGACCGTGGCCCGCCACCGGGCCAAGCTGGCCGAGGCGGCGGGGTGGCTGCGCGAGCTCACCATCGGCGGCACGGCGGTGGGAACCGGGCTCAATGCCGAGCCGGAATATCCCGCCGGGATCGTCGGCCATCTTCGGGCGATCACCGGGATGGAGCTCCGGGAAGGCAGCGATCGGATCCAGTTGATGCAATCCCTCGGGGATATCGCCACGCTGAGTGGATCGGTGCGGGGGTATGCCCTCGACCTCAACAAGATCGCGAACGATCTCCGCCTGCTCGCCTCGGGTCCCCGCACCGGGTTTGCCGAGATCCTTCTGCCGGCGGTGCAACCGGGCTCGAGCATCATGCCGGGAAAGGTGAATCCCTCCATTGCCGAGATGGTCAACCAGGTCTGTTTCCAGGTGCTGGGTCTGGACGTCACGGTAGCCCTGGCCGCCGAAGCGGGCCAGCTCGAGCTCAACGTGATGATGCCGGTCATGGCTCACAACATGGTCTTCGCGCTGCTCCTCCTGGCCAACGCGACCCGGGTCTTCGATGAGCGCTGTGTGCGAGGGATCGAGGCCGACGCGGCCCAGTGCGCCTACTGGTTGGAGCGGAGCCCGGCCCTGGTGACCGCCCTTGCTCCCAAGCTCGGATATGCGGAGGCAGCCAAGCTCGCGAAGGAGGCGCTGGCCAGCGGTCTCACCGTCAAGGAGCTGGTGGTGCGGAAGCACATTCTCGAAGGCAAAGAGCTGGAGCAGGTTCTCGATCTCCGCGCGATGACCGAGCTCGGGGTCCCTGGAGGCAAAGGGCTGCCGGGAGGTGGCTAGGCCGGACCGCCGGAGTCGGGAGGCGCTGCCTCACGTCCAAGAGCTATCGCGTAGGTGAGAGCTTGTCCCGTTTCCCCGGAGAGCGGATATTACCACCATGCGAGTAACGACCTGGACCGAATACA
>DATECI010000056.1:0-2745 GCA_035286985.1 Gemmatimonadales bacterium | reverse complement strand
TTTCGACGCCATGGAATTCGGGGTGAACGTCATCTATGCCGGGCATTACGCCACCGAAACCGTCGGGGTCAAGGCGCTGGCGGCACATCTCAGCGAGCGATTCGGGATCCCCTGGGAATTCCACGATCATCCCACCGGCCTCTAGCCAAACCGTGAATAGCGAACTGTGACCGGGAAACGGCTTTCCCTCGTTGGCATCTCAAAACATTTCGGTTCGACAACCGCGCTCTCGGGCGTGGATTTCTCGCTCGCCCCGGGGGAAATCCACGCCCTCCTTGGTGAGAACGGGGCCGGCAAGTCCACTCTCATGGGGGTGGCCTATGGGATGATAGCTCCCGACGCCGGCACGATTCGGGTACGGGGAAGGGAAATGACGCTCCGCTCGCCGCGGGAGGCGCGTAACCTCGGCATTGGCATGGTGCATCAGCATTTCACCAGCATCGGGGCGCTCACGGTTCGGGAAAACCTCGAGCTAGCGGTGGGGAAACGGATGGCGGGACCGCTGGACGGCTGGACGGCCGCGGGTTTGTTACGCGGGCTCGAACCCGAGGGGCGAGTGGCAGGGCTCAGCGTTGCCCTCCGGCAGCGGCTCGAGATCGCCAAGGCCCTTGCAGCCGGAGCCGACATGCTGCTGCTCGACGAGCCGAACGCGGTCCTCACGCCGGGGGAAGTGGAGGAGCAGCTCGGAAGAGTGCGGGAGTTCGTGGGGAACGGTGGCGCAGCAGCGCTCATCACCCACAAGCTGGCGGAGGTGTTCGCGGCAGCGGACCGGGTTACGGTACTCCGGCACGGGGTGGTGACGCTCCATGGGCTGGTGCGGGACCAGACCGAGCGGGGACTGGCCGAGGCCATGATCGGTGACGCACTGGCCGTCGTGCCGGGATCTGCCCGACCGGCCGATTGCCAGACCGGCACCGTACCGGCAGTGCGGATCGGTGAAATCTCGGTCTACCCGGGTGAGCTCATCGGCCTTGCGGCGATCGAGGGCCAGGGCCACCGCGAGCTGCTGCGTCGGATTGCCGGGGTTACAAACACTCCCGGTTATCGGGCTCCTTTCGAGACCCCCGGAGGCCCGATCTCGGCAACGGGTCCCGTCGCGTTCGTACCCGAAGACCGGACCACCGAGGGCCTCATTCCGGAAATGTCCCTGGCCGAGAACGTTGCGCTGGGCCACGACACCGATCCACGCTGGGCTCGGGGAGGATGGGTCCGGTGGAGAGCGGTCCGCGAACACGCCGCTCTCTTGGTGAGAAGTTTCCGGATCCGGGCTCCCTCAGTCGATGCTGCGGCGGCCGTGCTCTCGGGCGGCAACCAGCAGAAGCTCATGCTGGCCCGGGCGCTGGAAAGCAGGCCACGGATCCTCGTGGTGGAGAACCCCACCCGCGGCCTCGATATCCGGGCCACTGCTGAGATCCAGGAACGACTCCGCTCGGCAGCGGGCGCGGGGGTAGCGGTGCTGGTCTATTCCGGCGATCTCGATGAGGTGCTGGCCCTGGCGGATCGGGTCCTGGTGGTGCGGGAAGGCCGGGTGACCGAGGTGCCGCACCAGGCTGACCGCCGGATGGTCGGAGCAATGATGCTCGGCGTTGCGGTGAACGGTGAACAGTGAACGGTAGTTCCGTGACCGCTTTCCGTCCGGTTGTTACGGGTGGTTTGGCGTTGGCGGCGGGGTTCACGGTGTTGGGGCTGGGTCTGGCGGCAGCGGGTTATGATGCCCCCCTGGCCCTCGGCGCGCTCGTCCGGGGCGCGTTCGGATCCTGGGACGCGCTGGTCTCGGCGACCCTGGTGCGCGCCGTGCCGCTCATCGTTCTGGGCCTGGGCATCGCACTCGCCTTCCGGGCCGGCGGGCTCAACATCGGTGCAGAGGGGCAGCTCTACGCGGGCGCGATCGCCGCGACCTGGATCGGGCTTCAAGTGGGAAGCTGGCCCGGGCCCGCAGCGATCAGCGCCGTGTGGGTTGGGGCGGCGGTTGCCGGCGCGCTGTGGATGGCGGTACCGGTGCTATTGCGGGTCCGGTTCGGGGTGCTGGAGGTGATCTCGACGCTGCTCCTCAACTTCGTGGCCGAGGCCGCCGTGAGCTACGCCGTCACCGGGCCGCTTCGGGAGGCGAGTGGGGCGTATCCCCAGAGCGACCCGATCGCAGTTTCGGCGCGTCTGCCTCTTCTTTCCGGTTCCCGGCTCCACTTGGGTGTCGTGGCGGCGGGGCTGCTCGCCGTCCTGCTCTGGATCCTGTTCACCAGGACGGTCTGGGGCTTCCGGTTGCGGGCGGTGGGCCTCTCGCCGCGAGCGGCCGAGATCAGCGGGCGGATCCCGGTCAACCGGGTGCTCGGTGCCGCCCTGCTCTGGTCGGGGGCGCTCGCCGGACTGGGGGGCGGCATCGAGGTTTCCGGGGTTACCTACAGCCTGTTTCAGAATCTCTCACCGGGTTATGGCTTCACGGCGATCGCAGTGGCGCTGCTCGCGCGGCTCCATCCGCTCGGTGTGGTGGTGACGGGGGTGTTGTTTGGGGCGCTCGAAGCCGGCGCGCAAGGCATGCAGCGGGAAGCGGGAGTGCCGGCGGTCGCGGTCGCCGTGGCGGAGGCCGGGGTCATTCTCGCGGTGCTCCTGGCGGAAGTCGTGGTGCGGAAGGCGGCGCCGCTTCGGGTGGTGAGGCGGTCGGGCGGTCAAGCGGTCGAGGATGCTCCGTCACCCCAAGGGACCTGATGGAACTCGAGGCGGTGCTGACCGGGTTTCTCGCAGCGGCAA
>DATECI010000055.1:0-5172 GCA_035286985.1 Gemmatimonadales bacterium | reverse complement strand
GCCGAGGAGCTGGCCCGCCGGTTCGGGCTGGCCTCGCTCGATGGTCTGGGTCTCGCCGACTCGGATGCGGCCGCGCTCGGCGCCGCGGGGGCCCTGCTGCGCTACCTCGGCGATCTCAAACCCGGCGGGTTGCCCCATCTGGCACGCCCGGCCGTACGGCGATCCGATCGGCATCTCTGGATCGACGAGATGACCCGCCGCAATCTCGAGCTGGTCGAGCCGCTTCGGGTCGGGGCCAAGGGCATTACGCTGCTCGAGACGATCGATCGCACCGTAACGCCGATGGGGGCACGGCTGCTCCGCTCCTGGCTCCTTTCGCCGCTCCGCGATCCCAGAGCCATCGACCACCGGCTGGATGCGGTCGAATCCGCGGTTCGCCATCCGGCCGAACGGGCCGCAGTCCGCGCCGCTCTCGATGGGGTCCGGGACCTGGAGCGGCTGGGGGGCCGCGCTGCAGCCGGGCGGGCAACCCCCCGGGAGCTGGCCGCGCTCCGGGATTCGTTTCGACGGCTACCGGACGTGAAGGCGGCGCTCGAAGCCCTGGCGGATGGAGCGGGCAAGGCGGACCGCGGTGCGACGGCCCTGCCCGCCTTGGCCGCCCTGCTCGATGCGCTCGACCTTCTAGATGATCTCGCCGGTGAGTTGGCCGCAGGGCTCACCGACCACCCCCCTGCCCTGCTGGCCGACGGCGGTGTCATCCGCGCGGGGTATGACGTCGAGCTCGACGAGACCCGCTCGCTCCGGGACGGCGGCAAGCAGCACATCGCGGCGATCCAGCAGCGGGAGCGGGACCGCACCGGGATTCCGTCGCTCAAGGTCGGGTACAACAAGGTGTTCGGCTACTACCTCGAGATCACCAATCCCCACGTGGCCAAGGTGCCGGCCGACTACGAGCGCCGCCAAACGCTGGCCACGGCGGAGCGATTCGTGACCCCAGAGCTCAAGGAGTACGAGGCGAAGGTCCTGGGCGCCGAAGAGCGGATGGCCACTCGCGAGGCGGAGCTGTTTGCCGGGCTCCGCACCCGGATCGGCGCCGCGATCGGCCGGATTCAGCAGACCGCGCGGGTCCTGGCCCAGCTCGACGTCTGGACCGGGCTCGCCGAGGTGGCGGTCGTCAATCGGTACATCCGACCCCAGGTGACCGACACGTTCGACATCATCTTCCGGGGCTCCCGCCATCCGGTGCTGGAGCGCCTGATGCCTCGGGAGACGTTCATGCCGAACGATGTCCGGTTCGATGCCGCCGCCCGGGTCCAGCTGGTCACCGGACCCAACATGGCTGGCAAGAGCACGATCCTGCGCCAGATCGGCCTGGTCGTCATCCTGGCGCAGATGGGGAGCTTCGTTCCCTGCGAGGCCGCAACGATCGCCGTGGTGGACCGGCTCTTTACCAGGGTCGGCGCCTCCGACAACCTGGCGCGGGGGCAGTCCACGTTCATGGTGGAGATGAGCGAAACCAGCGCCATTCTGCACGGAGCGACGGCCCGCTCCCTGGTGCTGCTCGACGAGATCGGCCGGGGTACCTCGACCTATGACGGCGTGGCCATCGCTTGGGCGGTCAGTGAGTTTCTCCACGACCGGATCGGCTGCAAGACGATGTTCGCGACCCACTACCACGAGCTGATGCAACTGCCGGAGCGGCTCGCCCATGCCCGCAACCTCAACGTCGTGGTCCGGGAGGTAGATGGCAAAGTGCTGTTCCTCCACCGGCTCGAGCCGGGCGGCACCGACCGGAGCTACGGCATCCACGTGGCCGAGCTGGCGGGGCTGCCTCGCGAGGTCGTGACCCGCGCCAATGCCATTCTGCGGACCCTCGAGGGGGAGCACCGGATGGTGCCCGGGAGGGCCCAGCCCGACCCGGATCCCGGCCAGCTTCCCCTCTTCGAGTCGAGCCGGCCAGACCCGACCCTGGAAGAGCTGCGGCAGTTAGACCTCAACAGCCTGACGCCGCTCGAAGCGCTCAACCGCCTGGCGGAGCTGCAGCGGCGGGCCAGCGAGGGCAATTGAGCATGCCTCAGGTACTCGGGGCACTTCTCGCGGCGGCCATCGCCGCCGCCGGCTGCCGGCGCACCCAGGACTCGACCATTACCCTGCCACCCGGAACAACTCCGGTTGCCAACCGGGGCAGCGATCCGCCGGTCGCCCTGGATGCCGAATCGCCGGTCGAATATCCGCCGGCGCTGTACCAGCAAGGGATCAGCGCCA
The DNA here is from genome assembly GCA_035286985.1 of Gemmatimonadales bacterium. GTDB lineage: Bacteria > Gemmatimonadota > Gemmatimonadetes > Gemmatimonadales > GWC2-71-9 > JABFSM01. The sequence goes on along the minus strand of DATECI010000055.1, from coordinate 2,967 downwards.
CGGTCCTGCTCCGGCTTTTCGTGGACGAAACCGGTAGGCAGGTTCCCGATTCCATCCGGATTCAGAGCTCCTCCGGCTATCCCGCGCTCGATTCGGCGGCGCTCGTGGCTGCGCCCCGGCTCCGGTACGCTCCGGCCCTGCACAACGGCATGGCCGTGGCAACCCTGTTCACTCAGCCGGTGATGTTTCGCCATCCCGATCGGGGAGGGGTCACACCGTGAAGCCAGAGCAGGTAGGGACCTGTGATTCGATCCTGGATACGATCGGCTGGACCCCCCTGATCCGGCTCGCCCGGATCGGCAGCGGGCTTCGCACTCCTATCTTCGGAAAGGCAGAGCACCAGAACCCCGGCGGCTCGCTCAAGGATCGGATCGGCCTCGCCATTATCGAGGATGCCGTGCACCGGGGCGAGCTCCAACCCGGGGGAACCATCGTCGAGGCCACCAGCGGGAACACCGGAGTGGCGCTGGCGATGGCGGCGGCGATCAAGGGCTATCACTGCATCTTCACCATGCCCGACAAGATGTCGCAGGAAAAGGTCCGGCTGCTCCGGGCGTTCGGAGCCGACGTCGTCATCACTCCGACCGCGGTCCCCCCCGATCACCCCGAGCACTATCTCATGAAGGCCAAGCAGATCGTCGCCGACACGCCTGGCGCTATGTTCGCGAATCAGTTTTACAACCAGGCCAATCCCGAGGCCCACTACCAAACCACCGGTCCCGAACTCTGGGAGCAAACCGGGGGGAAGATCACCCATCTCGTGGCAGGTGCCGGTACCGGGGGAACCGTGAGCGGGGCCGGCAAGTTCCTCAAGGAAAGGAACCCCGCGGTGCGGATCATCGCCGGGGATCCGATCGGCTCCCTCTATGCCGGGTACCACAAGACCCGCGTGATGGGCGAGGGCACCCCTTACAAGGTGGAAGGGGTTGGCGGGGACAAAGTGCCGAGCACGGTTTGGTGGGATGTAATCGATGAATTCCGCCAGGTGAGTGATCGGGAGTCGATGCAGATGACCCGCCGGCTGGCCCGGGAGGAAGGGATTCTGGTAGGAGGCTCCACCGGGCTCAACGCGGTGGTGGCATTGCAGATTGCGCGGGAGGTGGATGATCCAGGCGCTTGCATCGTCACGCTTCTCTGCGATACCGGCGATCGCTATCTCTCCAAAGTGTTCGACGACGGGTGGATGCAGGAGAACCAGATGCTGGACGCGCCCCGCCGCACGGTTCAGGAGCTGCTGAGCCGGCGACCCAGGGAGGCACCCCCGCTGGTGAGCGTCGCACCGGCCGCCCAGGTGCGCCAGGCTCTCAACCTCATGAGCACCTGGGGCGTCAGTCAGATTCCGGTAGTGGAGGGGGATGAATGTGTCGGCGGGCTCGCCGAGAGCACGCTGATGACCCGGGCGCTGACCCAGCCGGAGGTCCTCGATTGGCCGGTCAGCGAAGTGATGGATGGACCCTTCCCGGTGGTTGATGGATCCTTTCCGACCGACCGGCTGGCTCCGATGCTCACGCGCGAGTCACCGGCCACCCTGGTTCGGAAGAACGGAAAGCTGATCGGGATCGTGTCGAGGTATGATTTGCTACAGCAACTCATCGGGACAAGATGAGGGGGTAGTTCCCTGGCTCCTGGCATGCGAATAACTGTCCTCACCGGTGGAACCTCTTCAGAACGCGACGTGGCTATTGCCTCGTCGGTTCAGATCGTTGCGGCCCTCCGAAGCCGGGGTCACAGCGTGGCCGTGGTGGATACCGCGCGGGGCTTCATCCCCGAAACCGAAGAAACCAGGGCGCTCTCGGGGGCGGTGGGGCGAGAGCCCCCGGCTATCGAAGATCTAGCCGCCTTGGAGCGGGGTCTCTTCCTTTCCGGCCTTGGCGCTCTTACGGTCATCCGCGAAACCGACGTCATCTTCGTCTCCCTCCATGGCGGGCGGGGCGAGGACGGCACCCTCCAGGCGCTGCTCGACGTCGTCGGGGTTCCCTACACGGGGAGCCGGGCGCTGGGAACCGCACTGGCGATGGACAAGGACGTTTCCAAGCGTCTGTTCCGGGTGGCGGGGGTGCCGACGGCGGATTGGCTCATGGCGCCGGCCAGTTCGGACGAAGCAGGGCGTCGGTTGGGATGGCCGGTCGTGGTAAAGCCCTCCAAGCAAGGCTCAACGGTTGGCCTCACGCTGGTGAAGGAACCCAAGGCCTACGACGCCGCGATCCAACTCGCCGCCCGGCACGACGACGAGGTGATGATCGAGGCCTTCGTGCCCGGCCGGGAGCTGACCGTAGGCATTCTCGACGGCCGGGCCCTGGCGGTCGGGGAAATCACGCCCCAGCACGAGATCTTCGATTACGAGTGCAAATACACCCCGGGTATGGCGCAGGAGACCTTTCCCGCTGCCCTGTCTCCGACCGAAACCGCCGAATGCCAGAGACTCGGATTGACAGTCCACCAGGCCCTCAAGCTGGGCGGCTATTCCCGGGTGGATTTTCGCTTCTCGCCGCAAGGAGAGCTGGTCTGTCTGGAGGTCAATGCCCTGCCGGGGATGACCGCCACCAGTCTGCTCCCACAATCGGCGGCGGCGGTCGGCATTCCATTTGCGGAGCTGTGCGAGCGAATCTGTCTGGCGGGCAGGGGCGCATGAACCGAGATCCGATTCGGCTGAGCCCGGTAGTCGCGAGCCTCGCGGTCGCGAATGTCGTCGTCGGGATCCTGCTGGCGACGGTCTTCACGCATCCGGCCGTCCAGGAAGTCCTTCAATTCGACGCCAGCCTCGCGTTTCAGCACCCCTGGACCTTCATCACCTACCTGTTCGTCCATCCGGGGATTCTCGCTCTCGGGTTGAACCTCATACTGCTCATGGGGTTCGGGCTGAATCTTGAGCGCAGAATGGGTGGGCCCTCCTTCCTGGCCTATTATCTAGCCTGCGGGATCGGCGCCGCCGTCTTCGCGCTTGGTCTGACCTCGTTCACCAACGTT
>DATECI010000054.1:0-2702 GCA_035286985.1 Gemmatimonadales bacterium | reverse complement strand
GTTCCTGCTGCTCATCATCGGGGGAGTGTTCGTGGCGGAACAGGTCTCGGTGGTGCTCCAGATCGGGGTCTTCAAGTGGCTCAAGCGCACCCGGGGGCGCGAATACGCCGAAGCGCACCGGGTGTTCCGGATGGCACCGCTGCACCATCACTTCGAGAAGAAGGGTTGGGCCGAGCCCACGGTGGTCACCCGCTTCTACGTGCTCGGGATTCTCTGCGCCTTGCTCGCCCTGGCGACGCTCAAACTGCGGTGATCCTCGAGCGCGGGGCGCGGGGTGGTGAAGTCGCGGTCCTGGGACTGGGCCGGAGCGGGGTTGCCGCCACTCGATTACTGCGCCAGGGAGGCATCCGGGTCTACGCCTCGGATTCCGGGCACTCGCCGACCCTGGAAACCCGCCGGGCGGAACTGGCCGGCCTCGGGGCCGACGTCGAGCTCGGGGGACACGACCTGGACCGGATTGCTCGGGCCGCGGTTTGCGTGGTTTCGCCCGGCATTGCCCCGGAGGCGCCGCCGATTGCCGCGGCCCACCGGGCCGGGGTGCCGGTCTACGCCGAAGCGGCCCTCGGACTCGAGGCCATGCCGGGCATCAAGTACATCGCGGTGACCGGCACCAACGGGAAGAGCACGACGACCGCGCTCATCGGGCACCTGCTCAGCCAGGGAGGATACCGCGCCTTCGCTGCGGGGAACCTGGGAACCCCGCTCTCCGAGATCGCAGTCGAGCCGGTCAAGCCCGAGTGGCTGGCGATCGAGCTCTCCTCATTTCAGCTCCACGACATGCCGGACCTGCGCCCCGCGGTCGGGGTGTTGACCAATCTGCAGCCCGATCACCTCGATCGGTATGCGTGCCTGGCCGATTACTACGCCGACAAGGCGCGTTTGTTCGGGAATGCCGTGGCCGAATCCCTCTGGGTCGTCAATGCCGATGACGCGGCGTCGCTGGCCATGGCGAGCGGAGTCGCAGGAACCCGGGTTCGCTTTTCGGTGCGGGGCCCTGCCGAGGGCTGGTACGACCGGGAGCGCGGGGTGCTCCGGATCGGTAATGCCGAGTTGCTGTCCCGCGAAGAACTCGGCTTGCTCGGCGATCACAACGTCGCGAACGCGCTCGCCGCGGCGCTCGCGGTGCGAGGGGTTGGGGTCGAGCCGGCCGGACTCGCCCCCGGACTGCGAACCTTTCGGGGCCTCCCCCACCGGATGGAGCAGGCTGCCGAGGTGGACGGAGTGCTCTGGATCAACGACTCCAAGGCGACCAACCTCGCCTCGACCGAAGTGGCCGCCGCCGCGCTCACCCGGCCCTTCGTGCTGCTGCTCGGGGGTCGGCACAAGGGTGTGCCCTACACCTCGCTCGGCGCGATTCTCCGGGAACGATGCCGCGCCATCGTGGCCTATGGGGAGGCGCAGCCGATCATCGCACGGGATCTGGCCGGCTCCGGAGTGCCGGTGGTGCTCGCCGCCACCTTCGATGAGGTGCTCGAGCGGGCCCGGGCGCTGGCCCGCCCCGGCGACGCGGTGCTTCTTTCCCCGGCTTGCTCGAGCTACGACATGTTCACAAACTACGAAGAGCGGGGCGGACGATTCCGGGAGATTGTCCAATCGTGGTGAACGAGTTGCGGTGGGAGACCCGGCTGCTCGCGCTGGTCACCGTGGTGCTCACCGTGGTCGGGATTGCCAGTCTCTACGCCGCGGCGACACTGGAGTGGAACGCCTTCGGGTTCTTTACCAGGCAGCTTCTCGGCGCGGCGGTAGGGATCGTCGGAATGGTGATCGTGTCGCGGGTGGACTACCACCGCTGGCGCACCCTCGCCTGGCCGCTCTTGCTCGGGACCTTGGCCCTCCTCCTCATTCCGCTGCTTCCCTTTACCCGGGGGATTAGCCCTCCGATCAACGGAGCCCGCCGGTGGATTTTTTTGGGCCCCCTCAACATCCAGCCCTCGGAAGTCGCGCGGTTCGCGGTGGCGGTGTGGGTTGCGATGCTGGCCGCAAAGAAGGGAGAGGCGGTTCGGGGTTTCAAACGGGGAGTGGCCCCTTTCCTCGTCGTCCTCGGCCTGGTCGGGCTCCTCATTCTGCTCGAGCCGAATCTCTCGATGGCCGTGCTGGTTCTCCTGATCGGCGGGGTCGTCCTGTTTACCGCTGGCGCGAAGATCGGCCACTTCCTGTTGCTCGGCACCGGCGGGGCAGTCGCCGCGCTCTCCCTCATCTGGGCCGAGCCGTACCGCTGGGCCAGGGTGCGCTGCTTTTTTGAGTCTTGCGGCCAGGGCAGCTTCCAACTCGACCAGGCCCTGCTGGGCTTCGGCTCCGGGGGAGCGGTCGGCGTGGGCTTCGGACACGGACAGCTCAAGCTGCACTATCTGCCCTATGCGTACTCCGATTTCCTGTTCAGCACGATCGGGGAAGAGTGGGGTTTCCTCGGTGTGGTGGTGATCGTGGTGCTGTTTGCCATCTTGAGCTGGCTTGGGTTCCGGATCGCCAAGACCGCGTCCGACCCGTTCGGACAGTACCTCGCCGCCGGTCTCACTTCGGCGGTCGCCCTGGCCGCCGTGCTCCACATGGCCGTGACGCTCGGCCTGCTCCCAACGACCGGACTCGCGCTTCCCTTCATGAGCTACGGCCGCACCGGGTTGATCATGGCCCTGGTGTCGGTGGGAGTCCTGGTCAACATCGGGAGGGCGCGCAATGGCAAACGGCGTGAACGGTGAACGGGA
>DATECI010000053.1:0-5278 GCA_035286985.1 Gemmatimonadales bacterium | reverse complement strand
CTCGAAGTAGTCGCGGAAGAGGATTCCCGCGGCCCCGGCAGGGATCGAGGCCAGCAACAGCAGGCCGACATACCACCAGCCTTCCTTCCCGCCGGTCACCATGTCCCGAATCAGCTCGGCGATCTTGGCTCGATACACGATCACCACCGAGACCAGGGTGGCGACGTGGACCGTCACTTCGAGGAACACCCCCTGGGCTTCGATGCCCAGCAAGTGCTCGGCCAGCACCAGGTGTCCCGAGCTCGAGATCGGCAGGAACTCGGTAAGTCCCTGCACCAACCCGATCAGCAACCCTTCCCACCAGGCCAGGGTCAACCGGCTACCGTTTTTTCATAGAGAGTTTCGTACCGGGGAACGATGAGGTCGGCGTCGTAGCGTCGGGCCCGGGCCGCGGCGGCATCCCTCATGGCCCGATGCCGCTGGGGATCGCGGAGCAGCTCTGCCGCCCGGCGCGCCATCGCCTCGACCGAGCCGGGCGGCTCGAGGATCCCATCGACGCCGTCATTGATCAGCTCGGGCAATCCCCCCGCCCGGCTCCCCACCACCGGCACGCCGCACGCCATCGCTTCGAGCGCGGCCAGGCCGAACGATTCGATCTGGGTCGGCAGCAAGAAGAGGTCGCTCTGCTGGAGCAGCGGGGCCACGGCATCGATCCGGCCCAGGAAGCGCACGTCGCCGTCCACGCCGAGGTCGCGGCTTTCCCGCTCTGCATCATCCCGCTCGGGGCCGTCGCCGATCATAAGCAGGACGGCCGGCATGGTGCGGCGAACCCGAGCGAAGACCCGGACCACGTCCTTGACCCGCTTGACCTCCCGGAAGTTGGAGACGTGGGTCAGGAGCTTGTGGCCGGGGGGACAGAGCCCGTCATGCTCCTTGACCGGGACCGGCGCGTACTCTTTGAGATTCACGAAGTTGGGAATGACCGAGATCCGGCAGTCCCGGCAGCCGAAGGTGCGGATGGTCTCTTCCTTGAGGTATTCGGAGACCGCGGTGACCGCGTCGGAGCGCTCGATGGAGAACTTGGTGATGGCGTGGAAGCTCTCCTCCTGGCCCACCAGGGTGATATCGGTGCCGTGAAGAGTGGTGATGACCTTGAGCGGGTGGCTCTCGCCCAGCATCTGGCGCGCGAGCCAGGCGGTGGTGGCGTGGGGAATCGCGTAATGGACGTGGAGAACCTCCAACCCTTCCCGCAGGGCCACTTCGTGCTGCTTGGAGGCGAGCGCCAGCGTGTAGGGATAATGCTCGAAGAGAGGATACCGTCCCGAGACCGTATCCACCTCGTGGAAATACACCCGTTCGGCGTAGCCTCGCAGCCGGAACGGCATGGCGTAGGTGATGAAGTGTATTTCATGTCCTCGCCGGGCCAGATCGAGCCCGAGCTCGGTCGCGAGCGCACCCGAGCCGCCGTACGTGGGGTAGCAGGTGATGCCGATCTTCATGAGGTTCCTTAGGAAAGCCCGAACTTCCACGCCACCGCAATTTCGCCGGCGAGCTCGTCCACCGGCCGGCTCGCATCCAGCGTCAGCACCGACCCCCGCAGCTGGTGCTGGAACCAGGTCTCCTGCCGTTTGGCATACTGCCTCGTGCTGGCGGCGATCGCTTCGGCCACCGACTCCTTGGGCCGCCGCCCGTGGAGGTAGTCGACCGCCTCCCGAATCCCGACCCCGGTCAGGCCGGGAGCGTCGGACGGGTGTCCTTCACTCAGCACCGCCGCCACCTCCTCGATGAGCCCGCGGCGCAGCATCTCCTCCGCCCGGACCCGGATCCGCTGGGCCAGCACCGGGCGGGGAGCGGTGAGCCGGACATACCAGGGCGTCACGACCCCGCTGCCCCGGGCCCGGACATGCCACCCCGACAGCGGCCGGCCGGTGAGCAGCGCGATCTCGATGGCCCGGGTCGCCCGCTGGCGGCCGCCCCCAGCAAAGCCGGGATCGAGCCGGCCCGCCCAGCGGACCAAGTCGGGCGCGGCCAGTCCGCCCACCCAATGTTCCAGCGCCCGGCGCCGCTCGGGATCGAGCCGGGGCTCCACGAAGAGCCCTTCCGCCAGCGCCCGAATGTAGAGTCCGGTGCCACCAACCACGATGGGCAGGTGCTCCCGGACCCGCACCTCCCCGATCCATCCGACCGCCTCCCGGGCAAACCGGCCCGCGCTGTAGCGTTCGCCCGGATCCACCAGGTCGAGCCCGTGGTGGGTCACCCGCTGCCGCTCCCTCCGGGTGGGCTTCGCGGTCCCGACATCCAGGCGCCGGTAAATCTGGCGGGAGTCGGCCGAGATCACCTCGACCGGCAAATGCGCTGCGAGCGCGAGCGCGACGGCGGTTTTGCCGATCGCGGTGGGACCGACGATGACCGGGGCTCTAGTGTCGCCCAAACCGGCGCTCCAGCTCGGCCCGGGGAAGCTGCACGATCGTGCTCCGGCCGTGCACGTCGTGAGGAGGCAACCGGGTCTCGAACAGCCGGAGCAGGAGCGCGCGCATCTCCGGCTCGGAGAGCGGCGTCCCGGCCTTCACCGCGGCGCGGCAGGCATAGCTCGCCGCAAAGCGCTCGAGCCGGTTGGCCCACCCGCCGAAGCGGCCTCGCGCCAGGTCGGCTACCAGCTCTCGAAAGCACGCGAGCGCCTCGAACCGCGGATGAGGCGCAGGCACCGCGTGGATGACCACCGCGCGCCCTCCGAAGGGCTCGATCTGGTAGCCGATCGCCTGCATCACCTCGCGATGGTGCTCCAGCGCCTCGAGCTCTTCATCGGTGAGCTCGATCGTTTCGGGGAACAGGAGCCGCTGGCTCGCCGCCCCCCCGCCCCCCCCAACCCCCCCGTTGGTCATCTGCTCCATGACCTCCTCGAAAAGCACCCGCTCGTGGGCCGAGTGTTGGTCCACGATCACCAGCCCCTCGGGACCCTCGAAGGCAAGATAGGTCGAGAACAGCTGGGTGACGGGCGCGTCGAAACGGGCGGTCGGGTGGTCAGGCGTCCCGGCGGTCGAGTCAGGGGCCTCGTCCAACGGAGCAAAGAGTGTATCCCCGCTGCCGTCCTGCCCCGCTGCCCCCCTGCCACCCGGCCCCCCGGGCATCGGCCGCCACGCCCCCACCGGAACGGCCGCTTCGAGCTTGCCGAGCGCATCGCGCACCGCTTCTTCCATAACCCGCTCGATCGCGATCCGGTCGCGGAACCGGACCTCGAGCTTGGCCGGATGCACGTTGACATCCACCAGGGCGGGGTCGAGCGTGAGCTGGAGCAGCAGGCTGGGCCGGTCGCCCGGATGGATCGCGGAGCGATACCCCGCTTCCGCGGCGCGGACCAGGAACGGATCCCGGAACGGCCGGCCGTTGACGAAGAGCTGAGCCCGCCGCCCGGTCGGGGCGGCATCGCCGGGCCGCTGCACGTACCCCGTCACCCGGACCGAGCCCGCGGCGTAGCCCACCGGAACCAGGGTACCCGCTAGGTGAGTGCCCCACACCCCGGCCAGCCGGACCGACTCGTCCTGGTCCGAAGGCACCTGCAGCCGGATCCCTCCGTCCACCACCAGCTCGAATCCCACCGCCGGATGCGCCAGCGCCAGCGTCGCGACGGCCTCGGAAGCGGCGCGGGCTTCCGCGGGAACCGAGCGGAGAAACTTGCGGCGGGCCGGGGTATTGAAGAAGAGGCCCCGCACGGTCACGGTGGTTCCCCGCTGGCGCACCGTCGCCTGGACCTTTTCCACTCGGCCGCCATTCACCACCAGCTCGGTCGTTTCGGTTCCATCGGAGGTCGTCATCACAAAGCGGGACACCGATGCGATCGCCGGGAGCGCTTCGCCCCGGAACCCGAAGGTGCGCACCCCGACCAGATCGGCCGCGGTGGCGATCTTGCTCGTGGCGTGCCGATCGAGCGAGAGCACCGCATCGTCGCGACCCATGCCGGAGCCATCGTCGCTCACGGCGATCAGGGTTTTGCCGCCCTGCTCGAGCTCGACCCGGACCTGCGTCGCCCCCGCGTCAATCGCGTTCTCGACCAGCTCCTTCACGACCGAGGCAGGGCGCTCGACGACTTCGCCGGCCGCAATCTGGTTCGCGACCGCGTCAGGGAGAATGGCAATGGTGCTCGGAGGGGACATCGCCCTCAATGTAATGCCGGACTCTCCACCAAGATTTCGGCAGGAACCCATCCTGTGCTGCCGTCGGCGCGGACCAACCACCAGCCGCCGCTCTGCCGCGAGAGCTGCACCACGCGGAAGGCGGGGACTCCGCCTCGGGCCGGCGCCAGACCGTGGGGCGAAATGCGGAGGCTGGCTCCCCCGATCAGCACCGCCCGCCTTCCCGCGTGCTCGGAGCGGAGGAGCTGGCCCAGCGCCGCGAGGCCGGCGGCGAGCACCAGACCCAAACCCCACAGCATTCGGCGCCGACCCAGGAAGAGATAGAGCGGGACCGCGGCCCAGCACGCGAGCAGCGCGAGGGCAAAGCACTCTTCCGCCGAGAGCGGCCAGCTGCGGGGAACCTGCCGCAGCTCGGAGTGCTCCCGCGCCAGCGCGGTCCAGAGGGTTCGGACTCTCGGATCGCGCGGATCCGCCGCCCGCGCGGCGAGGAGCGCGGCGGCCGCGTGGGCATCCCGACGGTTCAGGTATTCCGCTGCCGCGAGATTGTACCACCGCCCCGGCGAGGGCTGCTGCTCCGCCTCGACCCGGAAGGCCTCCGCGGCTGCGGCGTACTCCTGCCCCGTATAGAGCTCGATGCCGGTTTGCGCCGGAGCGGAGCCGGGACGCACTCCGAGCAGGACGAATGCCAGCGAGGCGAGCCCTGCGATCCGGCGAATCCGGCCGGGGACCCGATCGAGCGCCCGCTCGATCTCCCGGAGCAGCGAAGCGGGAAAGGCCCCGTCCCTCTGGCGCGGGCCGTAGCGCGCCGCTTCGACCGCCAGATGGAGCTCCACCAGCCGGGTGGCCGGCTCGGAGGCGAGCCCCGCGTTCCGGAGTGCCCCGACCAGGGCCCTCCGCTCGGCCCCGGTGCCGGGGGGAAGCAGCCGCAGCACCAGGGCGCCGAGCCGTTCCGCCGGGTCGGCCGGGGGGGGCTGCGGGTTAGGTCGGGGACGGCGCCGCCACGCCAGCCCGCCGATCAGGCCGAAGGGCAAGAGCCCGAGCAACCAGAGGACATAACCCGGCAAGCGGACGATCCGCACCGCCAGCGGCGGCGCTCCCGGCGTCACGATCGGCACCGGCGACCGCCGGTCCCCGACCGGAGCGGGCTCGAGGATCGGAACCACGATCCTGGCCGTCCGGGCCACCCGGTAGCTCGACGTGACGGGATC
>DATECI010000052.1:0-2550 GCA_035286985.1 Gemmatimonadales bacterium | reverse complement strand
GCTGATTTGCTCGAGACGAAACCGGTGAGTGATCACCCGGCGGGGATCGAGCTGGCCGCTCCGAATCAGCCGTACCATCTGGTGCCAGGTGGTGTACATCTTCCGGCCGGTGACCCCGTACAGGGTGAGGCCCTTGAAGATCACGTCCCGGGCAAAGTCCACCTCGGTGGGTTTGCTCGGGGTTCCGAGCAAATTCACCCGGCCGCCGGAGCGGGCTGCCGCCAGAGCCTGCCCGTGCCCGGCGGGATGGCCGCTCATTTCGCAGACCAGGTCTACCCCTTCGCCGCCGGTGAGCTCCCGGATCCGGGCCAGCACGTCGTCCCGGCCTGGATTGAGCGTCACATCCGCGCCCATTCTCCTGGCCAGCCCGAGCCGCATGTCGTTGAGATCGCTGGCCACCACCACCGAGGCCCCGGCCGCCTTGGCCACGCCGCAGGCAAAGCAGCCGATCGGTCCGCACCCCAGCACGAACACCGTGCTCCCGGCCACGCTTCCCCCCCCCTCGAGCACCGTGTGCACCGCGTTGCCGACCGGATCCATGATGGCGCCGACCTCAAGGGGAATGCCGTCGAGCTTGATCACGTTGGAGGCCGGCATCGCGATGTAGTCGGCGAACGCGCCGTCCCGGTCCACCCCGATGATCCGGGTCCGAGTACACAGGTGCGAGATCCCGGTGCGACACTGGAGGCAGTGGCCGCACACGATATGCCCCTCGGCGGTAACCTGGTCTCCCACCGCCAGAAGCTCTTCCGCGGCGGCCTCGGCTCCCAGGGCGACGATCTCCCCGGCGAACTCATGGCCGATCACCACCGGAGGCCGGAGCCGGCCGCTGGCCCAGGCGTCCCATTCCCAGATATGGAGGTCGGTCCCGCACACCCCGGCGGCGTGGACCCGGATCAGGGCATCGGTCGGCCCGCAGGAGGGAGTCGGCACCTCGCGAAGCTCCATGCCGGGACCCGGCCCGACCTTGACTAGAGCGCGCAGAGGGCCGGAACCGGTTCGATCCGCACCCCGCTCACCTTGAACTCGGCGATCTTGGCATACGGGTCGAGCGCCGGATTGGTGAGCAGGTTTGCCGCCGCCTCCCGGAAGTGCATCGGGATGAACACCTGGCCCGGGGCCTGCCGCTCGGAGATCCGCACTCCGATCAACACGCTCCCCCGCCGCGAAGTCACCCGCACCGTTTCTCCCTCCGCCACGCCGAGCCCCAGCGCGTCGGCCGGCGCGATTTCCACGATCGGTACCGGCTCTCGGGAATCGAGTCCCCGGGCCCTCCTGGTCATGGTACCGGTGTGCCAGTGCACCATCTGCCGGCCGGTATTCAAGAAGAACGGATACTCCTCGTTCGGGAGCTCGGCGGGTGGCAGGTACTCCACCGGTACCATCCGGCCCCGGCCATCCTCGGTCGGGAACCGGTCGTCGAACAGAAAAGCGGTGCCCGGGGAGTCCGGGGTCGGCACCGGGTATTGCAGGGCGCCCTCGCGCCGGAGCTTGGCGTAGGAGACCCCCCGCCAGTTCGGGGTAACCCGCGCGATCTCGTCCATCACCTCGGACGGCGACTCGTAGAGAGTGGCCAGGCCGAGCCGCCGGGAGAGATCGATTAGGATCTCGAGGTCCTGGCGCGCCTCCCCCGGCAGCGGCACTGCCGGGTCCGCCAGCTGGATGTGCCGGTCGGTGTTCGCGTAGGTCCCCTGTTTCTCCGCGAACGAAGACCCCGGGAGCACCACGTCGGCCCACCGGGCGGTTTCGGTGAGAAAGAGATCCTGCACCGCGAGAAATTCGAGCTTGCGGACCCACTCCTCCGCCTTGGTGACATTGGGATCGGACAGGACCGGGTTCTCCCCCATGATGAACATGCCGCGGACCGGGCTGCCCTCCTTCACGATCTCCGTGACCATCAATCCCTTCTCGAGCGAGAGGGAGTCCGCCGGTACCCCCCACTCGGCCGCGTATTCCGCCCGGTTGGCTGGATCGGTCACTGGGCGGTAATCCGTATAGGCGAAGGGAATCGCCCCTACATCGCTCGCGCCCTGGACGTTGTTCTGGCCCCGGATCGGGATCATCGCGGCGCCCCAGCGGCCGATCATGCCGCAGGCGAGCAGCAGGTTGAGCAGGCTCGCCACGATATCGGTGCCGGTCGCGTGCTGGGTCAGTCCCATGGCCCACAGGGTCGAGGTGTTCGGACCCCTGGCATAGGCTTCCGCGGCCTGGCGGATCACCTCGCCCGGGATTCCCGTGATCTTTGCCGCCACCTCGAGCGTGTAGGGCTTGACCGCTTCCCGGACCGCGTCGAAGCCGCTGGTGCGCTCGCGGATGAAGCGCTCGTTGACGAGGCCGGCCTCGATGAGGTACGCCAGCATTCCGTTGTAGAGCGCGACGTCGGTGCCGGGGAGCATCTGGAGATGAATCTCCGCCAGCGCCGCCAGCTCGGTGCGCCGCACGTCCGCCACGATCAACTTGGCTCCCTTGGCATGGGCCCGCTTGATCAGCGCCCCGAAAACCGGATGGCTCTCGGTGGTGTTCGCCCCGGCGATGAAGATCACGTCGCAG
>DATECI010000051.1:0-2721 GCA_035286985.1 Gemmatimonadales bacterium | reverse complement strand
GAGAAAACTCGCCAGGGTGAGCTTGGTGGGGTCCACCTCCGGATGCCAGCGCGCCCCGGGCAGGAGCGTGGCGATGGATTGGTTGAACTCCAGCGCTCCCTGGACGGCGAGGAGCGAAACGGCGAAGCCGGTGAACGACTTGCTGGTGGACGCGACATACCAGAGGGTGCTCTCCTCGGCCGGCACCCGATTGGTCAGGTCGGCGAATCCGTACCCGCGGGAGAGGATCGTCCGGCCATCCATCACGATCGCGACCCCAAGCCCGGGGGTGAGCCCGGCGGAAACGATCCGCCTGGCCAGCGAATCCACCGCCCCAGCGATGACCTGAGCCGAAGGGCGAGAGTCTTGCGCGGCGAGCCCAGCCGCCGAGCCGAGGACCGCCGATACCAGCAAGCCACCTGGACGTCGCATGGCTGGAAGCTCCTGGGGACTGGGTGGAGGGAGATCCCAATCTACGGGTTCGAGGGCGCTCTGGTTGCCGGCCTGGTCGAGCTCCGAGATCACCTGCGGGCCGGATGTTTTTGAGCTCCTCCTGAGCGGCTTCCTCACTCAGAACGAGGCTGGAGCCTCCATGCGGGCGGCAGATATTATACTCTCTGGTATGAAATCCGCGATTTCCGCTGCTCTCGGCATCCTGTGGGCGGCTACTGCCGCAGCCCAATCAACCCCAGCTCCAGACCTCGCTCGCTGGCAGGCTCACGCAGCCGCGGTCACCATCACCCGCGACGATTGGGGCATTGCCCACGTCCGCGGGAGGACCGATGCCGATGCGGTGTTCGGTATGGTCTACGCCCAGGCCGAAGACGACTTCAATCGAATCGAGACCAACTACCTGAATGCGATGGGCCGCCTCGCCGAAGCCGAGGGCGATTCGGTGATCTGGCGGGACCTCCGGATGAAGTTCTTCATCAGCCCCGACAGCCTCAAGGCCTGGTATGCCCGAAGCCCCGCCTGGCTTCGGACTCTGATGAACGCCTGGGCCGATGGGCTCAATTTCTATTTGCAGAAGCATCCTGAGGTGAAACCCCGCGTGCTCACCCGCTTCGAGCCGTGGATGGCCTTGAGCTTCACTGAAGGGAGCATTGGCGGGGACATCGAGCAGATCAACCTGAGGCAGCTCCGGGCCTTCTACGACAGCGCCGCGCCCGCGTCCCAGCCCCCCGAGCCGGAAGCGCACCTCCGGGCCGAGCCGACCGGGTCCAACGGCATCGCCATCGCGCCGTCCCGCACGGCGCGAGGCCATGCCCTGCTGCTGATTAACCCGCATACCTCGTTCTATTTCCGGTCCGAGCTCCAGATGACCAGCGCCGAGGGGCTCAACGCCTACGGCGCGGTCACCTGGGGCCAGTTCTTCGTCTATCAGGGGTTCAACCAGCACGCCGGCTGGATGCACACCTCGAGCGGGGTGGACAACATCGACGAGTACCGGGAGACTATCGTCGAGCGGGATGGGCGCCTCTTCTATCACTACGGCTCGACCGCCGGACCGCCCGACCGCGCGACCGCCTCTGCCGAGCGCCCCGTCACGGTGTCCACCATCACCGTGCCGTACCGGACCGCCGCCGGCATGGCGGAGCGGAAGTTCACCGTCTACCGCACTCACCACGGCCCCGTTGTCCGCCGGCTCGACGACAAATGGGTCAGCGTCCGCCTGATGCAGGATCCGATCAAAGCGCTGACCCAGTCGTACTCCCGCACCAGGGTCAAGGACTACCCGGAGTTCCGCCAGGTCATGGAGCTCCACACCAATTCGTCCAACAACACCATCTTCGCCGACGCGAAGGGTAACATCGCCTACTTCCACTCCAACTTCATCCCGCGGCGCGATCCCCGCTTTGACTGGAGCAGGCCGGTCGACGGCAGCGATCCGGCCACCGAGTGGCAGGGAATCCTCTCGGTGGACGAAAGCCCGAACCTGCTCAACCCAGCGACCGGCTGGCTCTACAACGCCAACAACTGGCCCTGGTCCGCGGCAGGGCCCGCGAGCCCGAAGCGGGAGGCCTACCCGGGTTATGTCGAGACCGGCCGGGAGGAGACGCCCCGTGGACTTCACGCCCTCCGGGTGCTCGCCGACCGGGAGGATTTCACGGTCGCGTCCCTCCGCGCGGCCGCCTATGACAGCTATCTCACTGCGTTCGAAAAGCTGATCCCCCCGCTGCTGCAGGCCTGGGAAGAGACGCCCGACTCCGACCCCCTCGAAGCCCGCCTTGCCGAGCCCATCGGGATGCTCCGGGCCTGGGACTTCCGCTGGTCCGAGACGTCGATCCCTACTTCGCTCGCCGTCTTCTGGGGGGAAGAAATCGCCCGCCGCGACAGCGTCGAAATCCGGCGGTCCCGGCTTTCGATCGAGAGCTACATCGCTAGCCGGGTTTCGCTCCGGTCCCAGCTCGAGGCCCTCGCCGTCGCGGTGGACCGGCTCGCCGCCGACTTCGGAACCTGGCGGACGCCGTGGGGCCAGATCAACCGCTTCCAGCGGCTCACCAGAGACCTTGTGCACCCCTTCAATGACTCGGGCCCGAGCATCCCGGTGGGATTCACCTCAGCGCGCTGGGGCTCGCTCGCCTCCTTCGGCGCCCGGGCCTATCCCGGGACCAAGAAGTGGTACGGCACCAGCGGCAACAGCTTCGTCGCGGTCGTGGAGTTCGGGGACAGCGTGCGGGCGGTGGCGGTGACTGCGGGGGGAGAGAGCAGCGATCCGAAATCTCCTCACTTCAACGACCA
>DATECI010000050.1:0-4988 GCA_035286985.1 Gemmatimonadales bacterium | reverse complement strand
CAAGAAGGGCGACATCGTGCAGGTCAAGCTGCTGGAGGTGGATGAGCGGGGGAGGATGAAACTTTCCCGGAAAGCATTGCTTCCCAAGGAATAGGCTGTCAGCTATCGGCTATCAGCTATCAGCTACTCCGTGAGTGGCCGGCACCGATGTCTGCGAGTGGGCTGTTGACCGATAGCCGATAGCTGATAGCTGACCGCAGATGGCCGCCTAATGGAAACCCACACCCTCGACGAAGGTCTCCTCCGCACCGTCGCGCCCAACGGCTTCACGGTCCTCTCGGAGCGGCTTCCGGGAATCCGGTCCGCGGCGCTGGGGATCTGGGTGCGCTCGGCCAGTGTGCATGAGCCGCGCGAGCTCATGGGGTCGTCCCATCTGCTTGAGCACCTGGTGTTCAAGGGGACCGGACGGCGCTCCGCCAAGCAGCTCGCCGAGGAGCTGGAGGTGCGGGGTGGCTCGCTCGACGCGTACACCTCCCGCGACCATACCAGTTTCCAGGCCCACGTTCTCGATGCCGACGTGCCGCTCGCGGTGGAGATTCTCACCGACCTGGTGCGGGATCCGCTGCTGCGGCCCGAGGACCTCGAGCTCGAGCGCAACGTGGTGCTGGACGAGATCGACGGGGTGCACGATACGCCCGACGACCTAGTGTTCGAGCTGCACACCCGCACGCTTTGGCCCGATCACCCCTACGGCTATTCGATCCTGGGCACCCGGGAGACGGTCCGGACCCTGACCGCCCCGGACCTCACCACGCTGCACCGGGGCGGCTATTACCCGGGGAACTGCATCTTTGCCGCCGCGGGGCAGGTCGATCACGGCCAATTGCTCACGGTGCTCGAGCGGGAGGGCTGGTTCGAGGGAGAGCCCCAGCCTCCCAGGCCCCCGGTCCCCGCCGCACCGGCGATCCGGGGGGCCGCGCTCCACGAAGAACGGGACACCCAACAGAGCCATATCGTGCTGGGCACCGATACGTTCGACGCGCGGGACCAGCGCCGGTACGGGCTCGCCATCCTGGCCAACATCCTGGGAGGCGGGATGTCGAGCCGGCTGTTCCAGCGGGTGCGGGAAGAACTGGGGCTGGCGTACGCGGTGTATTCGTTCCATTCTCTCTACCAGAGCACCGGTATGCTGGGCGTGTACGTCGGAACCCAACCCCGGACGGCCGGGGCGGCGGAAGCCGTTATTCGCGCCGAACTCGACCGGCTGGCCCGGGAAGGGCTTTCCGAACCGGAGCTGGCGAGCGGACGGCAACAGCTCAAGGGGCAGGTCATGCTGGCACTGGAGAGCCCGGGAAGCCGGATGCTACGGCTCGCGGCGACGGTGCTGCATTACGACCCCTACCGGCGGCTGGACGAGATCCTGGCGGAGATCGACGGGGTAAGCAGCGAGACGGTGGCTGCGCTCGCGGCCGAGTTCTTCAACCCGGACCGCTGGTCGGTGGTGCGGCTGGGGCCGGACGGTAGGGCGGTAAGACGGTAGGACATCATCGAGGAGCTCGAATGATCATCGGCGTGCCGAGAGAGATCAAAACCTCCGAGAATCGGGTGGCCCTGGTTCCCGCGGGCTGCGAGCTTCTGGCCGGGGGCGGGCACCGGGTCTTGATGGAGCGGGGGGCGGGGCTGGGGAGCGGCTTCACCGACGAGCAGTATCGCACCGCCGGGGCCGACATCGTGGATTCCGCCGAAGCAGTATGGGCTGCGGCGGAGATGATCATGAAGGTGAAAGAGCCCATTGCCGCGGAATGGCCCCGGATGCGGGCCGGGCAGGTGATCTACACCTACTTCCACTTTGCCGCGGCCGAGGATCTGACGCGGGCGGTCATCGAGTCCGGGGTCATTGCGATCGCCTACGAGACGGTGCAGCTGCCGAGCGGGGAACTGCCGCTGCTTACCCCGATGTCGGAAGTCGCCGGCCGGATGGCGGTGCAGGAGGGCGCGAAGTATCTGGAGAAGATCCATGGGGGACGTGGGGTCCTGCTGGGCGGAGTGCCCGGGGTTGCTCCCGCCAAGGTAGTGATCATCGGGGGCGGCGTGGTGGGCATCAACGCCGCAAAGATGGCCGCCGGACTCGGCGCGTCGGTGATCATTCTGGATATCTCGCTCGAGCGGCTCCGGTATCTCGATGACGTGCTTCCGGCCAACGTGAAGACGATCTACTCGAACCGGTTCAACATCCTGGAGGCGATCGAACGGGCCGATCTGGTGATCGGGGCGGTGCTGCTGCCCGGGGCGAAAGCGCCCCACCTCGTGACCCGGGCGGATCTCAAGCGGATGCAGCCCGGCGCGGTGATCGTGGACGTGGCGGTGGACCAGGGGGGATGCGTCGAGACGATCAGGCCCACGACTCACGACAATCCCACCTATCTGGTCGATGGGATTCTCCATTACGCCGTGGCCAACATGCCGGGCGGAGTGCCCCGCACTTCGACCCTGGCGCTGACCAATGCCACGCTCTCCTACGGGCTGCGGCTGGCCAAGAAGGGCTGGAAGCAGGCGTGCCGGGAGGACCCGGCGCTGGTGCTCGGGCTCAACGTGGTCGAGGGAAAGGTGGTGTATCCGGGGGTGGCGGAGGCGTTTTCGCTGCCGCTGACTCGGGTAGAGGCGGTGCTGTAACAGCGTGAACGGTCAACGTTCACGCTTCTTGCAGATGGTCACCATCGAAATCATCCGGCTTCCGCACGGGGAGGGTTTGCCGCTCCCGGCCCGCGCCACTGCCGGGAGCGCGGGGTTCGATCTGGCCTGCGCGGAAGAGGCCGAGCTGGCTCCCGGGGAGCGGCGGCTGTTTCCGACCGGCTACGCGGTGGCGATCCCGCCGGGGTACGAGATCCAGATCCGCCCCCGATCGGGACTGGCTTTGCAGCACGGCATCACCCTTCCGAACACCCCAGCCACCATCGATAGCGACTACCGGGGCGAGCTCAAGGTGGCGTTGATCAACCTGGGATTCGAGCCGTTTCGGGTGTTGCGGGGAATGCGGGTAGCCCAGATGGTAGTTTCGAGGGTTCCCGAGGCCGAGTTAACGCTAGTGAGCACTCTCTCACCAACCGAGCGGGGAGAAGGCGGGTTCGGGAGCACCGGGGTTCATGGCTAGAGCTCAACTCGGGTGGCTTGTGGAAGTGTAAGCCTGCCATTACGATAGCCAGTAGCTCCCGCTCCGGTGCCGTCGCGCGAATGTTCTCCAAGTGGAAATGGGGCAGCCTCCTTCCCGCGAACGAAATCGCGGTGGACCTCGGTACCTGCAATACCCTCATTTACGTGCGGGGCGAAGGGATCGTGCTCAACGAGCCTTCGGTCGTCGCGCTGGAGCGCAGCACCGGCAAGATCAAGGGCGTCGGTCTCGAGGCCAAGCGGATGCTGGGCCGTACGCCCGACGGCATCATCGCGATTCGGCCGCTCAAGGACGGGGTGATCGCCGACTTCGACGTCACCGAGAAGATGCTGCGTTACTTCCTCAAGACGATCATCGACAAGCACATTTTCCGGGTGAAGCCCCGGGTCATCGTGTGCGTGCCTTCGGGAATCACCGAGGTCGAGCGACGGGCGGTGCGCGATTCGGCGGAAACCGCGGGCGCAAAGCAGGTGTTGATGGTGGCCGAACCGATGGCGGCCGCCATCGGGGTCGGGCTGCCGGTGGAGACCCCGACCGGGAACATGGTGATCGACATCGGAGGGGGCACCACGGAGATCGCGGTGATTGCCCTGTCCGGGATCGTGAGCGACACCTCGATCCGGACCGGGGGAGACGAGCTGGACCAGGCGATCGTGCAGTTCATGCGCAAGAACTACAATCTCCTGGTGGGGGAGCCCACTGCCGAAGCGATCAAGATCAAGATCGGCTCGGCCTACCCCACCGGCGAGGAGAAGGAGATGGAGGTGAAGGGGCGCGACCTGGTCTCGGGGATTCCCAAGACGGTGCGGGTCCATTCCAGCGAGATCCGGGAGGCGATCCAGGAACCGGTCCAACAGATCGTGGACGCCGTGCGCCGGGCGCTGGAAATCACTCCCCCGGAGCTAGCGAGCGATATCGTGGACCGGGGGATCATCATGACCGGCGGGGGGGCTCTGATCCGGGGCCTCGACCTCCTGTTGCAGCAGGAAACCGGCCTGCCGATTCACCTCGACGAAGATCCGCTGACCTGTGTGGTCCGGGGCACCGGGCGGATTCTCGATGACTTCGAGAAGTATCGCAGCGTTCTCAGCTTCTAATATGAGGCAGTATCCGCGGGCGGGGGGGAGAGGGTTCGGGGCCCACGCCAGCTCCCGGAGCGACACGCTGGTGTTCCTGGCTTGCCTGGCGCTTGGGGCTGGGGCCATCGCGCTTCCGGACCGGTGGAGTCTTTCCCTGGCCGAGGGACTCCGCGATACGGCCCTGCGGCCGATGCTCTGGCTGCAACAGCGGGCGGTCGAGGGGCGGACCAGCCGAGCCCGGTTCCAGGCGGTCCAGGCCGAGCGGGACTCGGTGGCGTTTGCGGCTCAGACGCTTGCCGAAGTGATGGCCGAGAACGAGCGATTGCGGGCGCTGCTGGGGGTTCGCTCCCGGATGGTGCTGGCGACGGTACCGGCGGAAGTGCTCCATCAGGCGGTGCCGACGGACGGGCGGACCCTGATCCTGTCGGTGGGCCGGGCCGGGGGTGGAAGGGGAGGGGTGGAGGCCGGAAACCCGGTAGTCGGGCCGGGAGGCCTGGTGGGGTTGATTCTGAGTGCGGGAAGGGGGACTTCCGTCGCCATGACGTGGGCGCATCCCGATTTTCGGGTGAGCGCCGCCACGGAAGACGGGGGGGTGCTCGGCATCGTGGCGCCGTCCGGCAACCGGGAGGGGAGCGAGGCCTTCCTGGAGTTCCGGGGGGTGGCGTTCCGGGACACCGTCGCGACCGGGACGCTGGTGGTCACCTCCGGGTTAGGGGGTGTATACCCGCGGGGCATTGCCATCGGGCGGGTCGCGGGGGTGCGGAAGGAAGAGCTGGGATGGGAACGGATCTACCGGCTTG
>DATECI010000049.1:0-5386 GCA_035286985.1 Gemmatimonadales bacterium | reverse complement strand
CTGGCGCTCGAGGAATTCAACTTTCTCGGCACCGCGACCCAGTTAGGGTTGCGCTACCGCAAGACCCCGGATCGCTGGAGTGTCACCGGCTCCTTCCGCCAGCCCCGCCTCTTCAAGCGAACGGTCGGGCTCTCGCTGCAGTACCTGCACCTGAGCGACGGCGACCTCGGTCTGGGTGCCCTGTCGAGGCCCTTCTTCTCCCTGTCCGATCGCACCGCATGGACCCTGGCCGGCGACATCCGGAAGCACCGGGTACTTCGGTTCTTCGAGGGCGAGGAGATAGCGGGAGACTCCCTCCAGCGGCGGTTTGCACTCGGGTACGCGGCTGTGGCGCGCGCCCTCCGAGGCACGTCGTTGGGATATCTGCGGGTGGGTGTGAGCGGGCAGATTCGCCGGGAGGATTATGCGGCCGAATCCCGGATCGACACCCTGAGCCGGACCGTAACGGGTGCAGTCGGGGGGTTCCTCCACTGGCGTCGAGCGCGATTCCTGGTGTCGCGTGGGGTGACCGCATTCGGCCGCGAAGAAGACATCGACGTCAGCACCGCGATCGGCTTCGGTCTGAACTTCACTCCGAAAGCGTTCGGGTATGCCGACAACGGGGTGGTGCCCTCGCTCTCGTTCCTCACCGGTTTCGGCCGGGAAAACCGCTTCATCCAGTTGTTCGGGACCGGGACCCTGCGGGTCACTCCGGCCGGGGTGGATTCGGGCTCGGTGCAGCTGGCCGTCACAGGCTACCTCGTACCGGCGCGACGTCATCTTGCGGTCTTTCACGCCTCGAGCGGCTGGCAGGTCAATCCGGCCCCGGGCGCTGAATTCGACCTTGGTTTGGGGATCGGGCCCCGGGCCTTTCGCCAGCACGCTTTCACCGGCGACCGGGCCTTCCTCACCTCGGCGGAGTACCGCTTCACCCTCACCGATGAGGCGCTTAAGCTCTCGGCCGTCGGCATCGGTGCGTTCGTGGACTACGGGGGAGCCTGGTATCACGGCTCGACCCCGAGATCCGGATGGGACTTCGGAATCGGATTCCGCTTCGGCCCGACCCGGGCCACGAATGTGAAGAGCACCCGGGTGGATCTGGCCTATCGGGTCAAGAACGATGCGCAGCCGGGCGGATGGGTGGTTGTGGTCGGGGCCGGATTCGCCTTCTTGCCGAGCTTCCGACTGGCACCCTGACATCCCCCCGGTTTGGCGGAGCCGGAGGCGGCGCGCTAGATTTGTAGAGGTGGAGCGGCCGGAGTGGCAGTTCCGCCTGCCGGCGCCGTAGCCAAGTGGTAAGGCAGAGGTCTGCAAAACCTCCATTCGTCGGTTCGATTCCGACCGGCGCCTCTGCCCCGTTTCCAAGTGGTGGGCAGTGATGCTTCACTCCCGAAGTCGTTCCGGTCTTCTTCTGTTCCCGGTGCTCCTCGCATTCGGCCCGCTCCTGCGGGCTCAGTCGCTTGGCACCGTGACCGGCTCGGTGCGCACGCTCGGAGCCGGCACCGCGATCGAAGGGGCCCGGATCGTGCTGATGGGCACCAAGCACCTCGTCGTTTCATCCGCCCGGGGCGAGTTCTCGCTTCGCAACCTCGAGCCAGGCAAATACGTCATCCAGTGCAGCGCCATCGGCTTCGCCACGCTGAGCTCGGAAATCGAAGTCCGCCCCCAGGAAGTTCTCCAGGTTGACTTCCAGGCCCAATCCGAGACGGTTCGGCTCACCGAGCTCGCGGTAGTGGAAGCCCCCCGGCTCCCGCCCGAATTCGTTCGCCGGAGCGAGGAGGGAGGCGGCCGCTATATGGGCCGGGCCCAAATCGAGCGACGTCAGGGAGCGGCAACGGTGGCGGACTTGCTCCGGACCTTCCCCGGAGTGCGGGTCAACTGCCGGCGAGTACCTTGCCTGGTGGAATTCACCCGGACCAGGCGAGGGTGTCCGCCCGCCTTCTTCCTGGACGGCGTGCAGACCGACCCCATGGCCGTCACGTTGCAGCCGTCCCGCGAGGTGGACGGGATCGAGGTCTATTCGGGAATAGCGGAAACGCCCCCCGAGCTCAAGGGGCGGAACAATTGCGGTGCCTTCGTGGTGTGGACCCGGACTCCACCGGAGGGGACCCGGAAGCCCAAGGCCCCTAAACCCTGAGCCCTACCTTGCCGCGAGCGCCGCTGCTTTCTTCTCGATCCCGGTAAGCAGCTGGCGGTAAGACGCGGCGAACTTCTCCACCCCTTCAATCTCCAAATCGCGGGTTACGCATGCGAGGTCGATCCCCCGGGCCGCGAGCGCCTCCAGCCGCCGAGGTGCCCCTGCGATGGCCGGTCCGATGCGCACTTTGGGCCGGCCGTGGTCCCGGTAGGCGTCCAGAGTTTCCGGCGGCATGGTGGTGACTGTCTGGTCCGCGACCAGGGCTTCCACATAATAGGTATCGGGATAGCGGGGATCCTTGGTGCTGGTCGAGGCCCACAGCGGCCGCTGGGGTCGGGCGCCCTGGCTGGCGAGCGCCCGCCAGCGCGGGGAACTGAGCGAACGCTCGAAGGTGTGATAGGCCTTCGCGGCGTTCGCGATGGCAATCGTTCCCCGCAATTCGCTTCCCTCGCCGTGCCGGTCGAGCAGCGGGTCGACCTTGCCGTCCACTCGGCTCACGAAGAATGATGCCACCGAGGCGATTCGGTCGATTGGCTGGCCCGCGGCCCGGCGCCGCTCCAGGCCGGTCAGAAAGGCCTCGATCACCTGCTCGTACCGCTCCACCGAAAACAACAGGGTCACGTTGATGTTGATCCCGTGGGCGAGAGACTCGGCAATGGCGGCTAGCCCCGCCGCGGTGCCGGGGATCTTCACCATCACGTTCGGCCGGTGGACCCTATCCCAGAGTCGGGCGGCTTCGGCAATCGTGGGGCCGGTGTCATAGGCCAGTTCCGGGTCCACCTCGATCGAGACCAGGCCATCGTGTCCCCCGAGCGCATCATACCGGGGGCGGAAGATGTCGCAGGCCGCCTGGACATCGGCCACCGACAGCGCATCGAAGATCTGGGCGGGACTTTGCTCCTTCGCCAGCAGGACCCGGACGTCTTCGTCGTAGTCCGTGCTGCCCGAAATCGCCTTCTCGAAGATCGTCGGGTTCGAGGTCATCCCCCGCAGCCCGTCCTGCTCGATCATTCGGGTAAGGGTCCCCGAGGTCAGCAGCGACCGGGTGATGTAATCGAGCCAGGGACTCTGCCCGAGCTCTCCCAGGCGGACCAGGGGATTCGTCATGATCGTACTCCTGCGACCACGCGCCGGACCGCGGCCATAACCCCTTCGATGGTGAAACCGAATTCCTGGAACAGCCGCTCGCCTGGGGCCGAGAGCCCGAAGCGATCCAGACCGATCACTGCTCCCGCATCGGTGACCCATTCCTTCCAGCCGAGCGTGGCCCCGGCTTCGATTGCGACCCGGGCGCGAACCGTGCGCGGAAGCACTTCGTCCCGGTACAATTGCGGTTGCCGGCGGAACAGCTCCCATGAGGGGAACGAGACCACCCGGGTTCGGATGGCTTCGCTGGCAGCACCCCTGGCCAGCCGCTCCGCCGCTTCCAGCGCCAGGTGCAGCTCGGACCCGGTGGCGAGCAGAATCGCTTCCGGAAGCCCTCCTGGCGCATCGAAAAGCACGTACCCGCCTTGGTGAAGTCCGGCGGCCTGGCCCAGCGTGGCCCGGTCGGGAACCGGCAGCTTCTGCCGGGTGAGCACCAGGGCCGTCGGCCCGTCGCGGTGCTCGAGCGCAGCCCGCCATGCCTCCCCAGTCTCGGCCGCGTCGCCGGGACGGATCAGAACCAGATTGGGAATGGCCCGCAGAGAGGCGAGGTGCTCGACCGGCTGGTGAGTGGGGCCATCTTCGCCCAGGCCGATGGAATCGTGGGTAAAGACGTAGATCACCGGGATTTCCATCAGTGCGGCGAGCCGGATCGCTGGCCTCATGTAATCGGAGAAGATCAGGAAGGTTCCTCCATACGGCCGCACTCCGCCGTGCAGCGCCATGCCGTTCATCATCGACCCCATGGCGTGCTCCCGCACTCCCCACGCGATGCTCCGGCCCGGCCGGTTCGGCTCGAAGAGGAGCGACTCCTTCGGGCTGGTCCCGGTACTCCCCGCCAGGTCGGCCGATCCTCCGGCAAGGGTGGGGACCAGGGGCACCAGCGCTTCCAGTACCTTGGCTGAAGCCTGGCGGGTTGCGAGATCGGTGCCGGGAGAGAACTTCGGCAGCACCGCATCCCAATCCATGGTGATTCTGCCGGACAGATCGTCGTCGAACTGGGCTGTGAGCGCGGGCTCCGCCTTCCGATAGCTGGCTAATTGCCCCTCCCACTCCGCCCGGAGCGCGGCCCCGCGGGCTCGAATCCGCGGAGCCTCCTCCGCCACCTCGGCAGGAATCACGAACCGCTCGTCCGGAGACCAGCCGAGCAGCTCCTTGGTCTTGCGCACCTCGTCTTTGCCGAGCGGCTCGCCGTGGGCTTTGGCGGTGTTTTGGCGGGTCGGCGCGGGATAGCCGATGATGGTGCGGAGGACGATCAGGGTGGGCCGTTCGTCTGCCGCGGCCGCCTCGGTCAATGCCCGGTCGATCGCCTCGAGATCATTCCCATCGGCTACGTGCAGGACCCGCCAGCCGTAGGCCTCGAACCGGCGCCCCACGTCCTCCGAGAAGCACCGCCCGGTTTCCCCATCGATCGTGATGCGGTTGTCGTCGTAGATGACCTTGAGCTTGCCGAGCCGCAGATGGCCGGCCAGCGAGCACGCCTCGCTGCTCACCCCTTCCATCATGTCGCCGTCGCTCGCGATCACCCATACCCGGTGATTCACCAGCTCGAGTCCGGGCCGGTTGAACCGGTCGGCGAGCAACCGCTCCGCGACCGCCATGCCCACCGCGTTCCCCATTCCCTGCCCCAGCGGGCCGGTCGTCGTCTCGACCCCGACGGTATGGCCGTACTCGGGGTGGCCCGGCGTTTTGGACCCCCACTGGCGGAAATTCCGGATTTCTTCCAGGGAGAGGTTGTACCCGGTCAGGTGGAGCAGGCCGTAGAGCAACATCGAGGCGTGTCCGGCGGAGAGCACGAACCGGTCGCGATCGGGCCAGTCGGGATGAGAGGGATCGTGCTTCAGGTGGCGGGTCCAGAGCAGCCAGGCCGCCGGAGCGAGCGCCATCGGCGTGCCGGGGTGGCCGCTCTGGGCCTGCTCCACGGCATCCATGGTCAGGACCCGGATGGTGTTGATGCAGCGCCAGGTTAACGCCGAATCGGGAGTGGGGAGTCGGGAATCGGGAGCCGGAGGGCGCTTGGCTTCGACCGTCAGAGCGGACTCCTTGTTTGGTCTGCAGGGGACGCTCGAGAAGGACTAGGATAAGAAGGGACGGGCGGTCCGCTCCCTAGATGCCCCTCGTCTTGGC
>DATECI010000048.1:0-8962 GCA_035286985.1 Gemmatimonadales bacterium | reverse complement strand
GACGAGCCGGCTCTGGGCTTCGGCCCTGGCCGCAGTGACCGTCGCGAGCTCGGTTTGCGGCGGCAACTCGCCCAAACGGCGATCGAGCCGCTCGACCTGACGATTGAGCTCTGCCAGACGGGCTTCCAGACTGCGGCGACCTCCAGCAGCCTCCCGCTCGGCCTCGAGGACTTCCCGTTCGGTCCGGAGCGCCGCGAGGGGCTCGAGCTCAGGAAGCAGCTCGTCGAGCCGGGCTTTGGCGGCGAGTGCTTCGGCCAGCTCGCGATCGAGCCGGCTGAATTGCTCCCGCGCGGCCTCGGCCCCGTGCTCGGCAACCTTGAGATCGCCCTCGAGCGAGAGGACCTGGCGTTGAAGCCCTTCCCACCGGGCCGCTTCGGGCCGGAAGGTTTCGAGGACCGCGGCGGCTTCCCGGAGCGCCACCGCCCCTTTGGCAGCGGCTTCTTCAGCGACCCACAGACGAGTGGCCGCCAACTCCTCGTCCCCCGCGAGTTGGGCCGGGTCGGCGAGCTCGCTCCGGCGGGCGTCGAGAGTGGCCTGGCTCACGCGACGACGCTCCTTCAGGCGCTGTTGCGCGATCCGCAGCTTCTCGTAGCCCAGCACCCGGCTCAGGAACTGGGCCCGCTCCGGCGCCGACATCTGGGCCATGATGGCGAGCTCTTTCTGGCCGGTGAAATAGGTATTGAAGAACTCCTCGCGGGTCATGCCGAGCAGGCTGGTCAGCCGCTCGGTGACGGCTCCGACGCTGTTGGCAATGGGGGCAGGCTCCGCATCCTGAAAGAGCTGGGCCTGGTGAAGCGCGCGCACTACCCGGTACCGATGGCGGCCCAGGTCGAACACCAGCTCCACTTCGACCCGGGAGCGGGCGGGTGCACCCCGCCTTCGGATCGTTTCCTTGGTCCCCCGAGCCGCATCGGTACCATAGATCGCCCAGGCGATCGCCTCGAGGAGCGTGGTTTTCCCCGCCCCGTTGGGACCGATGATGCCGGTCAGGCCGCGCTCGAACTCCACCACGGTCTCGGCGTGCTGGCGGAAATTGAGCAGGCGGAGCCGGCGGATCTCCATCAGGCGGTCTCCTCCATCGTACGGGCATCCGGCTCGGCCAGCAGCTCGAGACCCAGCGAGACGAAGCGTTCCCGGGAGAGCCGCTCCGGCAACGGCCGGCGGCCCAGGAATTCGGAGACCAGCTCGGGAAGGGTCTGGCGGCGACCGGGAGCACCGACGCCAACGGTGCGGATGGATTCGGGCCGGCGAAAATCGAGGTGCAGGTGCAGGGCTTCCGCCTTGGCATCGCGGATCGCGGCGTGATCGAGCTCGCGCATCACCGGGCGAGGAATGTTCTCGATGACGACGCGCACGATCGAGCCCCCGAGGCCTCCCGGCACGGCGGCCAGACGCTCGGCCAGGAGCCGATCCACTTCGGCCGGGGAGAGGCCAAATGCGTTGAGCGTGGGTGCCTCGTAGATGGTGCGCGATGCCGGTACCGACCGGCGACTCACGGTGCCGGCCGCCAGATCCGCGAGGAGCCACCCTTTGCCAGGCACCTTCCGCAGGGATTCGTCGGCCAGCTCGCCCCAGATATTAGGCCCCACGTATTCCAGCGAGCCGGAGTACCAACACCGGGGCGAGACGGCATGCTGGACGTGGAAGTGCCCCAGGGCCACGTAACTCCAGGGCTCCCGGCGGAGGGGTTCCGGATCCAACAGCGCCCCGCCGTATTCCATGGCGGCCTGGTCGATCGGGAGCAATCCCCCCACCTCGCCGTGAATGACCAGCACCTGGAAGGGCTCGGATCCCTCGGGACGGACCACAATCGGCTCGCCCTCGAGGGCGGCGTGGGGCACCGCCAGTACCGAAAGCCCGAGCTCCGGAAAAACCAGGCGGCGGGGCTCGTCGGCGGCGACGTGAATCCCAAGCTCCTCATAGAGCCGCAGAATGGTGCCGACATCGCTGCTCCGGGGGGTGTCATGATTTCCCGCGATGGCCACGACCGGCGTGTCCGGCAAAGCGGCCCGGAGCCGCTGAAGCTCCTGGTACGCGAAGACAATGGAGCGATTGGAGGGCCGTACCGCGTGGAACAGATCACCCGCGATGACGATGGCGTCGGGGCGCTCGGCGAGCAGGCCATCGACCGCGGCGCGAAAGGCGTGGGCCACGTCGGCTTCGCGCTGGTTGATCCCCTCGGGAGTCAGCCGGTAATACTGCCGAAACCCGAGGTGCAGGTCGGCGAGGTGAGCAAGTCTCACATGCGAGAAGGTAGCAGGTGGAAGAGCTATCAGCTATCAGCTATCAGCTATCAGCTATCGGCTATCAGCTCGTTCCGCTCGGAGCGGCCCTCCGGGAGCCGGGGTCCGCTCCCACGACTAACAAGCCGATAGCTGATAGCCGATAGCCGATAGCTGGTTACCTAATACAGATCCCCGCTGGTCCGAATGGGGCGCACCACGTCCCGGGTCCGCACGGTCTCGGCCGGCACCTCCCGCCCGAGGCACCGCACGAAGAACGGCAGCGGCTGATCGGGCCGGGCGCGAATAGTCGCGTTGAGCGCTTTCCGGACCTCCTCCTCCCGGCGCCCCCCGATCAGGTCGAGGACCCGGCTGGTGGCCAGGGAGGGATCCAGCGCCCGAAGCCGCCGAGCGACCGCCTCGCCGAACGAGAGCTCGACCCGAGGCGGGAACCGCTCGATCCCTTCCCGGCCGGACAGGACGGCTGGGCGGGGGAACCGTATGAAGACCGGTTGGGTAAAGTGCGGGTGTCGCACCAGGAGCTCGCCTTTGGGCAGGGCGGCCAGCCGGGCCCGGGTCGCCGGGCTCATCGTGCTGTAACCCGGCAGGGCAAGCTCGTCTCCGTCCATTCGTCCGAGGATCATGGTTCCGGAATTGCCGATCACGCGCCGCTGAACCTGGGAGCGGAACTGCTGGGCCGAAAAGAGCACCAGGCCGAGATACCTGCCCCGTTCGGAGATGTCGAGCAGCATTTTACGCACATAGGTTTCCGGGCCGTCCGCGGGAGCATACTTGTTGAGCTCATCCACGAACACCACCACGTGGTCCACGCCGAGGTCCCGGCGCTCAAGGTGCTCCCGGAGCCGGGACACGATCCGAGCGAACACGAGGTCCTGCGCCAGGGGGTCGAGGCCGGCCACGTCCACCACGTAGAGTCCCCGATCCTCGAAGCCGCCCCAAGGAAGGTCATTGACCTCGCCGTCGTCGGTCACCAGCCCCTTCGAGCGGGTGCTGATGTTGCCGAGCCGATTGCGAATCTTCCGGATGGTGGCGATGTGGTGGGTGCGCCAGACTTCGCCGCCGCCGCGGCCCCCTTCCTCCAGCACGGCAAAGATCGCGCGGAAGAACTCATCCAGCTCCGCAAAGCTCCGAACCCGGAATGTCCTGGGGAGGGTATGGTCCTCGAACTCCTTGCCCACCACCCGCTCAGCCAGAAAATCGATGAACGCATCGGCCTTGGCGTCCACATCGTCCCGGTTGAGCACGACCTCGGCGTAGTCGAGCACCTCCCGAAGACCCCAGAGCAGCGGTTCCGTGTTCCCGGCAAGCGCCTCGTGGGTCCGAAGGGTATTCAGGTTGACCCCGTCCGCCTTGTAGGGCGCGAAGTACCGGACCTTATCGAAGGGCACGGGGGCCAGGCCCAGGCGGGCATAGAGGCGCCGGTCCTCCTCATTCAGCTCGGCGGGCTGATCGAGGAAGCAGAGATCGGGCCCCTTCACGTTGAAACACAGGGCCGCGATGCGCCCCTTGTGGGCCGGGAACGTCTGGAAGAGGCTCGTCAGTAGGAATTCGACCGCGCTGGTCTTGGTGGCCAGGCCAGACACGCCGGTGATGTTGAGATGGGCCGCCTCGGGGCCCAGAAGGAAATCCGCATCGAGATAGACCGGCGCCTCGAGGCCTCCCGCGGCGTAGACGCCGACCGGTATGGCGGTGGGCTTCTCCCCCGCGACGTAGGCATCCATGCGAAGCGCGGTGACCACGTCGGCGTCGGCGGCGAGGTGCACCACCCCAAGCGGCACCGGTTGGACCGGCTCCTCCGGGATGTGGCGGAGCACGGCCACCGCATAGAGCCGGATCTCGGTGCGGCGGGTCGGCTCCTCGAGACCGGCCGGATCCCCGTCCGCCCCGATGACCGCGTGCATGGGAGTCTGGAGATCGGAATAGGCGAACCCGTCGGTCACCACCCCGAAAACCGTGCGCCCCTCGGCGTCCACCCGCACGATCGCCCCGATGCCGATGGGTGACTCGCGGGAAGTCCAGAAGTAGAACTGGTGCGGCGTGCTGGGCTTCAGCTCGGTGGCGACCACCCGGCCGACGGGCGGGGACACAGGCTTCTCGCTCACCGTTGGGCCCGCAAGTATTCCTCCACTCCGTGAATCCCGTACAGGAGCC
This sequence comes from Gemmatimonadales bacterium, assembly GCA_035286985.1. Lineage (GTDB taxonomy): Bacteria > Gemmatimonadota > Gemmatimonadetes > Gemmatimonadales > GWC2-71-9 > JABFSM01. The sequence goes on along the minus strand of DATECI010000048.1, from coordinate 4,568 downwards.
GATCCCACCGGGCATCCGCGCTCACGGGAGCCCGCTCGGCGAGCAGCCATCTGGAGATCGAGTCCGCCAGCCGAAGGGACTCCTCGGTGGGGGCCGCCTCGACCCGGACCAGACCGAAGAAGAGATCCCTGCCGGCCCAATCCCACAGCCGCAGCCCCCAGGCATACACCGGGGCGCGGTGGCGCGACGCCGGCCGGAAGACACTGGACCGATGACCGGCAGGCAGGTGGAGATAGGTCACCAGGTCGGGACCGCCGAAGGGGAGGGTCGCATGGCTTTTGGCGACGCCGATCATGCGGGGATCTGCGGTCCAGACCGGGCTTTCCGCCAGCGATCCATCCACCACCAGCCAGTGGCTCGCCCCGCGGCGATAGGCATTGCCGACGGAGAGCTCGACCTCACCCCGAGCGCGGTCGACAACGGCGCGCGCCAGCTCGAGATCGCGGAGCGGATGGGAAGGCTCTTCGGCGGCCAGCGCGACCGTGCGGATTCCCGGAAGCGCGGCCGCCGCCAACGCAAGCGCCTCGGGCCGGCCGATCAAGAGCCTCCGTCGCTCGGAGATGACGGTTCGGGCCTCCCGCCCGTTCCGCTCCCGCACGGCGGCGGCGACATCCGCCCCAACCACCGGCATCGTACCGGCATAGGCGAGCACGACGTAGCGCTGGATGCCATCGAGAAAGGCAACCGGGCCGGGCCAGGCTTCCGGGGGGCCCAGCGCACGGGTCCCCAGCGGCCTTGGCTCGATCAGCTCGGCCGGAATGATTCGGGCCTCCTCGGCGCGGCCATGACTGGCCGGGGGCTCAACGGTCGCGGGCACCAGCCCCGGAACCGCGGCGAGCCGGCGGCGGAGATCGCCGAGCGTGAAGAGAGGAGTCCCGCGGGGCTCAGCCGCCGTAGCTCTGGACAAAGCGCAAAATCCGGTCGAGAGCCTGGTCGAGCTCGGGCTCCGACACCGCGTAGCTCAGCCGAACCCATCGATCGTCTCCGAACGCGGCGCCGGGCACCAGCGCGACCGCTTCCCGTCGCATCAGCTCCTCGCAGAAGGCGGTACCGGTGAGCGCGGCACCGATTCCATCCACCCGAAAAAAGAAGTAGAACGCACCGTGGGGCTCCACGAATTCCACTCCCAGCGCCTCGTCCCGGAACCGGTTGACCACCAGATCGCGCCGCCGGCCGAAGGCCTGGACCATGCGCTGCACCTGCTGCTCCACTTCGGGATCGCTGAACGCGGTCACGGCAGCCCACTGGGCGGGATGGCTGGCGCCACTGGTGATATGGGACTGAAGGTTTGCCATCGCCTTGACCAGCTGGGGTGGCGCGACGGCCGCGCCGATTCGCCAGCCGGTCATTGCATAGGCTTTGCTGGCGCCGGTGATGATCACGACCCGCTCCAGGTCTTCGTCCGGGAGGTCCAGGAACGAGGGCGCGGTCCCGGCTCCGAAGAAGATCCGCCGGTAGATCTCGTCGGCAATGATCCAGACCTCATGCTTCCGGGCCCAGCCCGCAATGGCCTTGAGCTCACTCAGGGTATAGACCGCGCCGGTCGGATTGCAGGGCGAACAGAGGAGCAGTCCCCGCACCAGCCTATCGGTATGGCGCTCGAGATCTTCAGGGCCAACTTTGAGGGCCCAGTCCGCGGCTCCGGGAATCATGACCGGCTCGGCCCGGGCCAGATGCACGATCTGGGGATACGACACCCAGCAGGGCGACGGGATGAGCACCCGGTCCTTAGGGCCAAAGAGGCTGAAACAGGCGTTGAAGAGCGCCTGCTTGGAGCCGGAGCTCACCACGATGGAATCGGCCGACACCGCCCGCCGTCCTCCGGAGAGCCGGGAGAGATTCTTCGCGATGGCGTTGCGGAGCTCGCTCAGGCCGGCATTGGGAGGATAGCGGGTATAGCCTCGCTGAATGGCGAGGATTCCGGCCTGGGCGGCGGGTGCCGGGGTATCGAAGTCCGGCTCGCCCACGGCAAGGTCGAGTACATCCTCGCCCGCGGCCCTCCGGCGCTTCGCTTCGGCGCTGGTGGCGATGGTTTCGGAGGCGCGAAGATGGGCGAGGTTCGGCGACAGCGGGTCCGGTAAGCGGATGACACGCGTCATGGCGAGAAGAATAACCAACTGGCTAGGTTTCCGGGCCGGCGAACCCGCCGCTTTTTGACAACCGAGGCGCCCGTGTCCGATCCGAACGCACAATCTACATTGGCTCGAGGCCACAACCTGGTTGTCCTGGCGCCTCCGGCGCCGGTCAGTACCTCGTTCGTGCTTGCCGGCGTGATGGACCGGCTGGGAGCAGAGGGGTCGACCTTCCTGGCCCTCGCCCCCGACGAGGCGATACCGGAATGGGCCCGGGTAGCGGAGCAGCTTCGCGGCGGACGTCCGATCCGGATCGCCGGAGCGCAGACCCCCGCCCGCCTGACGGGGTTGCTTCGGAGTGGCGAAGCGAGCCTCTTCGTCAGCTCTCCGGCAAGCGCGCTCGAGCTGGTGCGCCGGGCCACGCTCAAAATGGAACGCCTCACCGGCCTGCTGGTGCTGTGGCCCGAGGCCTGGGGCGAAAGCAGAAACGACCTCCTCGCAGCGCTGTTTCAGGACCTCCCCAGGGAAACTCAGCGGGTCATCGTCACGACCGATCCGAAAGCTGGGGCCGAGGTGATCGAGCACCATGGCTGGCGCGCCCCGGTAAGCGATCATCTGGGCGCCTTGCCTCCAGGGCCGGCACCGCCGGTGCGCACCACGCCGGTGGCGTGGGAGCGCCGGATTGCCGTGCTGGGGCCTCTGATCGAGGAGCTGGATCCGAGCTCCCTTGCGGTCTGGACCGCCGCGCCCCTGGACCACGGGGCGATCGAGCACGGGCTCGCTGCCGCCGGCGCACCGGCGATCATCACCACGCAGACTCCGCCCCCGGCTTCGTTGATCATCGCCTACGATCTGCCCGCTCCGGGCATGCTCCGCGAGCTGGCCGGCGCGGGAGAGGTGCTCCTGCTGGTTCCGCCGGGAACGGAGTCCTACGTCGCCCGGCTTGCTTCGATCCGGCGGCCGGTACATCCCCGCGGGGTCCTGAGCCGGGCCCGGGAAGAAGCGGATCGGGACCGTCGCACGATTGCCGATCGGCTCGACCGAGGACCCGGTACCGGCAGCCTGGTTTCACTGGCGCCCTTGTTCGAGCGTTACGAAGCCACGGCGGTCGCGGCGGTCTTATTCGAACTGTGGCAGGAGGCCCGCAGCCAGCCGGGCTTCCCGGCCTCGGCGGCACCGAGTTCGGAGAGCCGGCAGCGGCTCTGGGTCGCGATTGGAAAGCGTGATGGGGTGACGCCGAACGACCTGGTCGGCATGCTCACCCGGGAATGCAAGGTCCCTAAGGAAGCGATCGGCCGGATCGAGATCCGGGAAACATTCTCTCTGGTCGAAATTGCCGAGAGCGCGAATCCGGGGCAGGTGGTCGAGCAGCTCGCCGGCAAGACGATCCGGAAGCGGCGGCTGGCGGCGAAGGTGGATCGGAAAGACGGGCAGAGGGGCGGAGGCGCAGAGGGGCAGAGGGGCGCGCGGTGAACCCTGCCGCACTATCGCGTCTTATTCACCAGATCCCGGAGGGGCTTCCCCGGCCGGAATACCGGGGCGGTGCTGGGCTTGATGGCGATGCTGCGCCCGGTGCGGGGATCGCGGCCATTCCGGGCTGCCCGCCGGCGGGTTTCGAAATGGCCGAAGCCGGTGATCTGGACCCGGCCGCCTTTCCTGAGCTCGGTCGGGAGGATCCCGCCGGTGCCGAAGAGGGTGTCCACGACCGTGAGGGCTTTGCCGCGCGGAAGGGCGAGACGCCTTCCGACTTCGGTCACCAGTTCGTGCTTGGTCATCGGCTGTCTCCGCCGCGCGGATGGCTTGGGGGTCGAGGGGCGGAATATGTGGAGGCGATTCCAATCCGCAAGAGTGCCGTCACTCGCTTGACCTCGCTCGCCCGGAACGCTATCGTCGGAGTTCCATGGAGTCCTGCTGATGTACAATCTGGCTCGTCCCGGCACCATCGAGGTGATCGCCGGGGTCATGTTCAGCGGCAAGAGCGAGGAGCTCTTGCGCCGGGTTCGGCGCGCGCTCATCGCTCGGCGAAAAGTCCAGGTCTTCAAATCCCATCTCGACGAGCGCTACGGCGGGGTCTACCGGGTCTCCAGCCACAGCGGGATCGAATTCGAGGCAGCCCCGGTGGACGGTGCCGCCGAGATCATGCGGCAGGTGCGCCCCGACACCGAGCTCGTGGCCATTGACGAAGCCCAGTTCCTCGACTCCGACATCGTGGACGTGGTGACTGCGCTCGCAGCGCGGGGGGTGCGCGTCATCATCGCGGGAACCGATACCGATTTCCGGGGCGAGCCGTTCGGCATGATGGGCCATCTCATGGCGATCGCGGAGGACGTCGAGAAGCTGTCCGCGATCTGCGTCGTCTGCGGCGACCTGGCCTGCCGGAACCAGCGGCTGGTGGACGGGAAGCCGGCTCGGTACGACTCTCCCACGATCCAGGTTGGCGGGAGCGAGGCCTACGAGGCCCGGTGCCGGCGGTGCCACCGGGTGCCGAAGGAGAAC
>DATECI010000047.1:0-6598 GCA_035286985.1 Gemmatimonadales bacterium | reverse complement strand
TGCCTCCCCGCTCTTCGCCTCGGTCATGGCGAGGTGATCACAAACCGGATCAGCACCCCTTCGACGAACTCGGCCGTCACCAGCCGGTCCCGCGTACGATAGGTGGAGGTGCTCACCGAGAGGGTGCCCTCCTGCCGCTTGGTGATCATCTCGGGCCGCCCCAGGATGGCATCCACTTCGTCCACGGTGAGGCCTTTGCGGAGCTCTCCGCGCGGGGCCGCTGCCTGGGCCGCGCCGGCGCTCAGGGTGGAGAAATCCAGGTATTCGGCGAGCGCCTGCATCACCCCTTCCGGAGTGAGTGCGTCGAAGGGCACCCGCGGCCGGTAGCGAAGGTTGAAGCGCGATCCGCCCTCGAGGCGGCGCACCCGGATGTTCGCTTCCTTGGCCTGGCGCGCGGAGGCCGCTTCGGCCTCGTTGCGGGCATCTTCCCGCTCGCGATCCTTACGCAGTGCGTCGAGCTCCTCCCGGATCGCCCGGCGCGTCGCGGGGTCGGTCGTCTTGGGGAGATCCCGCTCGAGATTCTTTTCCCGCTCTGTCTTGGGAGCGCTCGGAACCGAAACATAGGGGCTATCGTCATCGAAAAAGGTGCCGTAGCCGCCGCCGCCGAGGTGAAACTCGATCAGGTCATCCTTCACCCTTACCTTGGTCACCAGCGCCTCCTCGCCGCGCCGGATCGCCGTCCCATAGGACTTCAGCCGTCCGGCGTGCTGGGGAAAGTTGACCGGCTGCGACGTGCCCGGATGGACATCAACTCCCTGCGATGTCCCGGGCATCTCCAGCATGACGCGGACGGTTTTTCCTTCGAAGAAAGCACGGAGCTGCTCTTCGGACTGAGCCGCGGCGGGAGCCGCGCTCCAAACGAGCGCCAGGATGGCGAGGGCGGTGCGCACAGTGGACTCCTTGGGAGGTTGCAGTTGCCCTTGGAAGATACTTCGAACCGGACTCGCTATCTTCGACTGTCCGAAGTGCCGGAGCAAGGAACAGGGGTTTCCTTTGCCTCCCCCGGCCTACGGACCGGCTCGCAGGGTGTCCACTCGGGCGTCCTGGGGGTGCGCTGCAGCCGAGCCAGCCTTCGTCGAGGGCTCGGCTCATTCGCCGCCAACTCCCCTTGGAATGATCAAACGTGGCGTTGGCGCAACGATTCTTGTTGGCGGTGAGCGTCATGCGAACACAGAGCCCTGGGAGACCTTTCCTGAAACCCATTGAAGGATGGTCTGTTGGCCGTAGCTTGTTGGCGGAACGAGAGTTGCGGGCTGAACTACCAGGAGCTAGTCTTGGCCCTGGGCCGTTCGGTCGCTTCGACCTCGGCTTACTCGCCGTTCCACTGGTATGAGGGAGGTGCCCGATGGCCCAGAAGAAGCGATTCGTCGAGCCGAGTTTGCACGAAGAGGCCCCGCTGGCCACCCTGACCCAGGTGCAAGTTTCAGGGGGCGATCTGGATGATTGCACGGACGCGTGCGACGATATCGTGCGATGATAACCGACTCGCAAACGCGAACAAGCTGAGCACCCCGCGAAGCACCACGCCGCCGGGCCCTTCGGGGTCCGGCGTTGTTGTTGTTTTTGAACCCCACTCGGTTTCTGAGCCCCGGAGCAATAGCTTCCGATGACCGTCTGAATTGGCCGCGACGAGATCAGGGATGAAACGTCCACCGGACCTGCCGTCTCCCTCCCCATACTGCGAGCCGGTGGGTCATCCGGAGGGCTACGATCTGGTCTGCCCCGATCCCGTTGCCCGGCAGGCCTTGCTCTCCAGTCTGGTCAAGTGGTTGCAGTGGGTGATGTACGAACCGCTCCAGGCCCAGGAACACCTCGACGCCCTGGGGCGGGTGGCGGCGCAAGCACGCTGCTATGATTTGACCCTGGGGCCCGATCTGTTCGGGAATCCCGACCTGCTGCTGGAGCTCACCCGATGACAATCGTATTCCGTCGCCACCCGGATCTTCGGCTCACCTCCCTCGAGGGTGAGGGCGTCGGGCTACATCTCGGAGCCCGCCGGTACTTCACCGTGAATGCAACCGGACTGACCGTCCTGGAAGCCCTGGCGAGCCCCAAAGCTTTCGAGGAGCTCGTGGACTCGATCCTCGGCGAGTATGACGTAGGCCGGTCCCAGGCGATCGAGAGCGCTCGGGCCTTTGTGGATCAATGTCGCGTTGCTGACATCCTGATCGAAGAGGGGCGGTGACCCTGCGCGCCATCGCTTGGTGGCGAGCGCGGACCGTCGCTACCGTCCTCCTGATACCTCCACTCCTCCACTTTGCGCCGCTTCAGCGCCTGGCGCCCCGGCTGGGGGGCCGGCCCTCCAGCCCCCCGCCTCCGCTTCCCACCGAGCGGGTGGTGGACTGGGTGGACATGTTACTGCACCGACTTCCCTGGCCCTGGAGGTTCACCTGCCTCAAGCGGGCGGCCGTACTCTATGCCCTTTTTCGCCGCAGCGGCATGCCGGTGGAGCTCTGGATCGGGGTGCGCCGCGACCCTGACGGTCACCTGGCAGCCCATGCCTGGCTGGTGCGGGACGGAGCCCCGTACCTCGAGGCCCTTTCGGATCCGCTTGGGACGTTTCAGGTCATCGCCCGGTTTCCCCAAGCGGCACCAGTGGCTCCATGACTCGGAAGACCATCGCGCCGGTGCTCCAGACGCTCCGCCCCACCATCACCCCCGCCGAAGCCCGATCGGCGTGGTCGCGCGCCGACGTTCGAGGCCTGGACCGCCTGATAGCCTTCGAGGGCGCCGGAAGCAGCCCTAACCACCTCCCGCTCTGCCCCGCTGCACTGCTGCCCCCTACTGCACCCGCTTCGCCGTAAACCCCACCGGCAGCGTCTGCCCGGCACTCACCCCGTTGATCGCCGCGATGATCTCGACCCGCACCGGCGACGGATACTGCCGGTGGAACTCCTCGATCGTCATGGCCCGCGAAAGCCGCACCAGTCGGAGGTGGACCGGCTGCTTGTTGAGCACAACGGGGTCGGTGAGCTGGCTGAAGCTCTGCATCGAATTGAGAAAGGCCCCCGAGTAGCCCCCGTAGCGCGCCGCCAAGGTGTAGCCGAGCAGTTGGTAGGTGGTGCTCCCGTAACTCAGGTAGAGTACCCGCCCCGCCAATTGGTTCCCCTGATTGTCCTGGGCCTGGAATTCGGCGGTGGCGGCCGTCAGGCCGTTCACCGTGGTCCGCTGCACGCTTCCGGTGCGCACCCCCTCTTGCCGGACGAATTCCTGGATCAACGCGTCGGGCGACTGGCTTCCCCCCAGCGAAAGCTGCACGATCGCGTCGTTGCCGCCGCTGATCGCGCTCACCGCCTGCGCCTGATTCTGGGTCTTCCAACCCGAAGGGAAATCCATCCGGAACCGGAGATCGGGGTGGAAGAAGCGGCTGGCTTCGAAGTAGCCCTGCCGCGGATTGACCCCGAAGACAATCCCCTCGATCTGCCGCAGATACGCGTCCCGGCTCACCACCGACCGCTGCAAGCTGTCGGGGGGAACCGCGGCCGCGCGCTGGGTCGCCTTGGTGGCGCGGTCTCCCGGATCGGGGTGGGTCGAGGCCCAGGTCGGCACCCGTCCCCCGCCGGCGAGAGTCGAGATCCGGTCGAGGGTCCCGAACGTCTCGGCCATTTCCCTGGGATCGTAGTTGAGCCGGCGGACGTAGCGGAAGCCGAGCTCGTCGGCCTGCGTTTCATCCCCCCGGCTGTAGCTCAGGAACAGGAGGCCGAGCCCCTGTTGAATGGCCCCGATATTCTGGGCCACGCTGGTCGAGAAGATCGCGCCGGCGATCAGCCCGATGCCGAAGAGTTGCTGCCGGGTGATCTGCCTGGCGGTGTGCCGCGCGGTGACGTGGCCCGCCTCGTGCCCCAGCACCCCGGCGAGCTCGGCTTCGGACCCGAGAAAGTTCAGGATACCCCGGGTGACGAAGATCTTCCCGCCGGGCGCCGCGAACGCGTTCACCTCCGGGTCGTCCACCACCTCGAAATTCCACGGCAGCGAGGCCCGCTCGGTGATCCCGGACAACCGCATCCCCACCCCGCGCACGTACCGTTGCAGCCCCGAATCGGGATAGACGCCGATCGCGGCGCGGGCCGCGGTGGCCGTTTGCTCGCCCAGCGCGATCTCCTGCGACTCGCTGACCAGGGAGACTTCGCGCTGCCCGGTGGCGGGATTGGTTGCGCATCCAGCGAGAGAGCCGCCGATGAGGATCCCCAGCGCACCGCTGCCCCACCGCCACCGTGCCCTGCTGCCGCTCTGCCCCCCTGCCCGGCTGGCCATCTGTCTCATCCTCCCGCAAAGTGTCCGGGTGACGACCGCCTCTCGGAATCATTGCACCGAGAAGTCTATACTTGAGCTTGCGCTTGGGCAGCTCGGAGCTATTCGCTCCACCACCCCAAACCGGAGTCAGTCATGTTGCACCGCGCCTGGACCGCCGCTCTCCTCCTCCTCCCCGCGGCCCCGCTGCCCCGCCCTGCTCCCTTGCCCACCACCATCTTCATTGTCCGCCACGCCGAGAAAGCGACCGACGACCCGCGTGATCCTTCCCTGACCGAGGCTGGCCGGCGCCGGGCGGTTGAGCTGGCGCGGGTCCTTCAAGACGCCCGGATCACCGCGCTGTTTGCCACCGAGTTCAAGCGGACCCGGGAAACCCTCGCCCCGCTGGCCGAGGCCATCGGCACCAAGCCGGTCCCGCTCGCCGCAGCCGACCTGACCGGCCTGGTCCAGGGCCTGCAAGCGCTGCCTCCTGGGAGCCGCGCCGTCGTCGCGAGCCATAGCAACCTGATCCACCAGATCGTGGCCCGGCTCACCGGAACCGAGCTGGTGCAGCTCACCGAGGCGGACTATGATCGCTTGTTCGTGGTGACCGTCACCGCAACCGGGATCGGGTCTGTGGTGGTCCTGCGGTTCGGGGAGAGGTGACTTACCTCACCCCCTCCAGCCGGATTCCCTGCCCTCCCACGATGATTGGAACCGCGGCGGAGCTCGCCTCGAACGACAGGAGTAGCACTTTGGTTGGTGAGGTCATCGCGGTCCACCGCGCTCCATCGAATTGCAGAAGCACCCCATCCTCTCCGGCGGCATAGACATCGGTCGGCCCAGTTCCCCACACCGAGCGCAGATCCTTCTTCGTCGGGCTCGGCATCTGGTACCAGCGCACTCCGTCGTACCGGAGAATCGTGCCGCCCGTCCCTACCGCAAAGAGATCCTGCAGACCGCTGCCCCAGACACCGCGAAGCAGGGAATCCGTGGGGGTGGGCATCACTTTCCAGCTCACCCCGTTCCACGAGAGCACGGTACCGCTGTCGCCCACCGCAAAGACCTGGTCCGGGCTAAGCCCCCATACGTGGCGGTAGAACCCCTCGACCGGCGGCGCCATCTCCACCCACCGGTTCCCCCCCGAAGATCGGCGTAGGATCGTCCCTCCTTCGCCCACGATGAAACCGCCTCCCCCCCCCGTTCCGTCCAGCCAGATCGAGCGCAGGATCCAGCGGGCTGGATACGACTCGTCCTGCCACCCGGTCCCGTCATAGCGCAGGATTGTGCCGGCGTCACCGACCGCCAGCAGCTCACCCCGGTCCGCGGTGACGCCGTACAGGGTGCGCTTGCCAGGGATCGGAAGCGCCACCCAGCCAAAGCCGGCGTCTTGCAGCACCGCGCCCCCGCTGCCCACCGCGTACACCGCGTTGCCGGGCCCCCGGGTCGCATCGAACAAGAGCGGTGACGTGGTGCCGACGCGCCAGCTTCCGGAGCCGGTCCGGAAGAGGGCCGTGCCGCTCCAGCCCACCGCGCCGAAGGCGCCCTGAGGCGATGCATGCACCCCGCGCAGGTTCTCGCCGCTCGCGAATTGGGGAAGCAGCGACCACGCCGACCCGTTGAACAGCAGCATCGTACCGTTGTCACCGACCGCCAGGATTTCCCCCCCGCTCTTTCCCCACACCTCGAAGAGATCGTCGCGGGTCGGTACCGGAACCGGGGTCCACTCGATCCCGTTCCACCGAAGCACGGTTCCCTGAATCCCGACCGCGTAGACGTTCTCCGGCCCGGTTCCCCACAATCCCAGGAGCAGCAGGCTGGTCGGACTGGGCAGCCGTACCCAGCGGCTCCCATCGAGCCGCATGAGCACGCCGTCCTGCCCCGCGGCAAAAATGTTGCTGCGGTCCGAGCCCCACACCGCCCAGAGCTCCGCAGTTTCGCTACCGCTGAGAGGACGCCAGCTCACCCCGTCATACCGCAGGGCAACGTGGTAGCCCACCGCATACACCTCATCGGGAGCGAGCCCCCAGATGCTGAGCAGGACTCGATCGGTGGGAGCGGCCATCCTGGTCCAGCTCGAGCCGTCATAGTGGAGAATGGTCCCCTCGCCACCCACGGCATAGACATTGTCGGGCGACGTGCCCCAGACCGCGACCAGATGGCTCGTATCGGAGACGGCCATTCGCTCCCAGCTCGCTCCCCCATCCAGCGAGCGCAGGATGGTCCCGCTGGTCCCGACCGCAAAGCTGGTTTGTGGGTCGGCGCTCCAGACGCCGAGCAGGCTGGCATCGGTCAGACCCTCCCGGGCAATGCGCCAGGAGCTGACCCGCGCGACCGGCGGCAGCACGGTCACCGTGCTGTGCCCGGT
>DATECI010000046.1:0-2525 GCA_035286985.1 Gemmatimonadales bacterium | reverse complement strand
GGCCACGAGCGCCCCAACTTCCGCACCACGTTCGAGAGGGGCCCCAGCCGCAGGTACCAGTCGTACATATCGTAGCTGCCGGGGTCGGCGTCGCCGACCTCCATGCCGTAGGTGTACTCGACCCCGTAGCTCATCCGGAAGGCGCCCTGGTGGAAGAAGTCGTCTCCGATCCAGGTGTCGGTCATCGGTGCCTGGGGCGAAACCGCCCGCAGCGCAGGGTGGCCCGAGAAGGCCTGCATGGTTGCGAGCCAGCCGGGATACGAGATGCCTAACCCGCCCACCCTGCCGTTGTTGCCGGGCACGTTCCGGACCAGCCATTCGACGGTGTCATGGGTGTCCACGGCTTCGTCCACTCCGGTGGAATCCTGGCGGAGGGGCCGGTTCATCAGATAGAGGCCCTCGGACTCGCCGCGCCCCCGGATGTCCTGGAACGCGAAGATGTAGCCATCCTGGGCGAGAAACCGGTAGGGACCCGGAAAGTTCCCCGCCGAGCCGGCGGCTCCATACGGAGTGCGCACTAGCAGGATAGGCAGCGCGCCGGACGCCCGAGCGGGCCGGACCAGAAACGTCTTGAGGCGGACCCCGTCCCGCATGGGGATCATGGTATCCTGCCGGACCCACAGGGAGTCGCCCGGGACCTGGGCTCGGGCCCCGCCCGGGGTGAGCCAGAGGACCGCGGCGAAGAGGGAACCTGGCATTCGTCTCATCGTTCCACCTTGGGAAATCGGAGCTGGTCGAGCCGTGCCTTCATCACCTCGAGCAACGAAACGCCCCGCGCATCGGCGGGCGCGGGAATGCCAAGCCACGCGCTCACCGTCGGCGCGCCGTCGATTACCCGCGCGGTCGAAAGCCGCCGGCCACCGACCCCAGGCCCGATCGCGCAGAGCACGGTGTGCATGTCGCGCTCGATGCTGGGAAAACCGTGGCTGCCGGCCGGGGCTCGGGTCGTGCTCACCGAGTCGTTGAGGGCGCTTGAGTAATAGTATCCCGGGGCAAGCCCGAAATAGACGTCACCCCCCGAGGGTCCCCCGACGCCCATCGTATCTTCGGGCTCCGGCCGCCAGATCCCGGTGACGACTGGCGCGCCATCCGGGCCCCGCGCCGCCCGGAGCACCTGGATCACCGAGTCGGCTACCCGGTCCGCTCGATCCGGCGGCACGATTCCACCCTTCCGTTCGACCCGGTTGACGTTGACGTAGTAACCATTCGAGGAGATGGCCCTAGTCCGGGAGAGATCGGGCCGGCCCGATCCATCCGCCGCGAGGAGACCGGCCTGCCGAAGCACCGTGTTGACGTGGAAGAATCTCCAGGTGGCGCGCATCCCGTGGTCTCCCCCCACGAGGAGCAGCGCGTTGCTTTCCCGGGCCAGCGCCCGCAGCGCGGCCAGCCGGCGGTCCACCAGGGCCCAACCCCGACTCCGCATGGCATTGATCCGGACGGCCACCAAGGGGTCATGCCCCGGCACCTCCGGCGATACCAGGCCCAGCCAGGAATGGTCGAGGTCGTCGGCCAGGGAGAAGTAGTCCAACAAAAGATTGGGCCGCCGGTGGCGCCACACCCACGCACTCCCCCGAATGAACTGTCGGGTCTCGAGCTCGGCGGTTTCCAGGAATTTGAGCTCGGTCGTCCCGTCACCGCCCCGCTCCAGGGTGGGGCCGAGCTCCTGCAGCAGTCCCCAGGCCGTATTGCCGACGAAACCCCCTACCGCGGTCTCGTAGACTGCCAGCGCCTCGGGATGGTTGGTCCGGATCGTGGCCCGGCCGCTCTGGAAGAGCTGGTAGGTCGAAAGGTCGGGGGCAAGGGTCCAGAGCCGGAAATACACCCCGCTCCGGCGGCCTCCCGGCTCCGGCAGCCACAACACCTCGGAGAAATACCGGGCGAGATCACGGCCCTCCGCCGGAGCGCGCTCCACCGAAACCGGCCTAACCCGCACGCCCCGGCCAACCTCGCGCGCCGCGCTGACGATGACTTCCCGGTACTGGTCGGGACCGAAGAACAGCGCATGCAGCGAGTCCGGCCCGATGGCCCAGCTCACTTCCCGGAGCGGAACCCCCACCGGTCCGAGCCGCTCGATCTGCCGCCAGGCTGTCGCCGGCTTGGCGGGGTTCCGCTCGGCAGTGAGGAGACGCGGCTCCGGCCCTCCGGCATAGCCATTGAGAAGCAGGAGGCGCAGGTCGGCCAGGGCGGCGCTGTCCCGCCGGACCAGGGCGGTATCGCGTCCCCCTCCCGGGCGCCACCGCCCCGGCTCGCCCGCCTGGGTGACGTGATGTCCCACCACGGACCGGCCCGCCCTCGCGGCGGTGATCCAGATGGGTTCGGCGCGAAGCTCGCGCGGCTCGAAGCCGGACCGCAGCTCGGTGAGCGAGAACTCGCTCCAGGGCAGCGGCACCTGGGCGTTGGCGACCACCCCGTTCACGTTGCCGTACACCCCGGTCCAGAGCGCGGCGTGGCTCGCCGCAGTAACGCTGGGCCACATGGGGCGGGCACCGTCGGCACAGCTCGCTTCCTCGAAGAACCGGAGCAGG
>DATECI010000045.1:0-3185 GCA_035286985.1 Gemmatimonadales bacterium | reverse complement strand
CTCGCTGATGTGAAGCAACCCTTCCACCCCCGGAATGATCTCCACGAAGGCGCCGAAGGGTGTCGTGCTCTTCACCGGACCCTCGTAGACCCTCCCCACTTCCGGCTCGGCCACGATGCCCATGATCATCTCGCGCGCCTTCTGGCCCGCTTCACCGCCCACCGCTGCGATGGTGATGACCCCGGAGTCCTCAACGCTGATCTTGGCTCCGGTCGCGTCTTGAATCCCCCGGATGGTCTTCCCCTTGGGACCGATCACGTCGCCGATCTTGTCCGGCTTGATCTGGATCGTGATGATGCGCGGTGCGTAGGGCGAGAGCTCGGGCCGCGCCGCCGCCAGTACCTTCTTCATCTCGCCCAGGATGTGGAGCCGGCCCCTCCGGGCCTTGGCCAGCGCCTCCTCCATGAGCGGGAGATCGATCCCCTGAATTTTGATGTCCATCTGGATCGAGGTGATCCCCTGCTCCGTCCCCGCCACCTTGAAGTCCATGTCGCCGAGGTGGTCCTCCGAACCGAGAATGTCGGTCAGGATGGCTACCTTGTCGCCTTCCTTGATGAGCCCCATCGCGACCCCAGCGCAGGGAGCCCGGACCGGCACCCCCGCATCCATGAGCGCGAGCGACCCACCGCACACCGTCGCCATGGACGACGATCCGTTGGATTCCAGGATCTCCGAGACGATCCGCAGCGTGTAGGGAAAGCTGTCGAAGGCCGGCAGGAGCGGCTGGAGCGCCCGCTCGGCCAGCGCCCCATGCCCGATCTCCCGGCGGCTGGTACCCCGGATCATCTTCACTTCGCCCGTGGAATAGGGCGGAAAGTTGTAATGCAGCATGAACGACTTCGTCGTCTCACCCGCGACGTCGATCGAATCGATCCGCTGCTCGTCGTCGCTGGTACCGAGGGTGACCGCCACCAGGGCCTGGGTCTGGCCCCGGGTAAAGAGCGCAGACCCGTGGGCCCGGGGCAGAAACGCGGTTTCGATGGCGATGGGGCGCACCGTGTCGAGGTCCCGCCCGTCCACCCGTTCACCCTGGTCGAGCACCTGCGCCCGCATAACCCGGTACTCGATTTCCTCGAGCTCGTGGCCGATCTCCCGCGCATCTTCCGGGAAATCGGTCGCGAGCTTGAGCAGCACGTCCTTCCGCGCCGCCGCCAGCGCCGCTGCGCGGGACGCCTTATCCCGGGCGTTGATCGCCTTGGCCATCTGCTTCTCGCCCAGCTCCCGAACCCGCCCGAGCAGGACCTCGCTGATCGGGGCCTTGGCCCACTCCATCTTCGGCCTGCCGGCCTTTGCCACCATGGCCTGGGCGTGCCCCACCAGCTCCCGGATCCCCTGCTGCGCCACCTTGAGCGCATCCAGCATCTCCGGCTCGGAGACCTCGAGCGCCCCGCCCTCGACCATGATGATCGAGTCGGCGGTGCCGCTCACCGTGAGATCGATGCTCGAGAATTCCAGCTGGTGAAAAGTCGGGTTGAGGATCCAGTTCCCTTCCATCCGCCCCACCCGCACCGTCGCCAGTGGCCCGTTCCACGGCACCGACGAAACGGCCAGTGCCAGCGCGGCCGCGTAGGCGCCCAGGATGTCGGCATCGTTCTCCTGGTCGGCCGAGACCACGGTCACGAAAACCTGGATTTCGTTCTTGAAGCCCTCGGGAAACATCGGCCGGATCGACCGGTCGATGATCCGAGCCGCCAGGATCTCCTTGTCGGAGGGCCGGCCTTCCCGCTTCAGGAACCCGCCCGGAATCTTCCCGGCGGCGTACGTTTTTTCCCGGTATTCGACGGTGAGGGGAAAGAACGGAAGCAGCGAGACGGTGGGCGAGACGGTGACTGCGGCGATGACCATGGTGTCGCCGTATTGCACCGCCACCGAGCCGGCGGCCTGCTTGGCGAGCTTCCCGGTTTCGATCCGGAGGGGCCGCCCTGCGAATGTCGTTTCGATCTTATGCACGTTGACTGCCCTGGTTAAACGGTCCGCTTCCAATGCCAAGCGGGCGCCCACCACTGGCGGGACGCCCGCGTGCATCCGGAGCCGGCTAGTGCCGGAGTCCCAGCTCTTGGATTAGAGCCCGGTAGGTTTCGAGATCGGTGTTTCGGAGGTAAGTCAGGAGCCGCCGCCGGGTCCCCACCATCTTGAGCAACCCGCGCCGCCCGTGATGGTCCTTGGGGTGAGTCCGGAAGTGGTCGGTAAGCGAGTTGATCCGCTCGGTAAGCAGCGCCACCTGGAGCCGGGCCGAGCCGGTGTCCTCTTCGTGGAGGCGGTACTTGGTCGCCACGGCCTGCTTGTCGTACCCCATCGCGTCTTTGATCCTCTTTACATCCGTCTCGGTGAATACGCCATCGCTAAGTATCCCAACAAGATAAGACGCCCGGATACCCCAAGCAAGGTCAAGCCGCCCTCACCGTCCTCACCGTCCTCAGAACGTCAGCAGCAGCTCCCCCACCGACGAAACGCGCCCATCCGGCTCCACCACGTCGAAGCGGAGTGCCGAGCCGCCCGCCTGCTGGACCAGCGGAACGATCGGCGACAGATCCACTTCCAGCTGCCTGGTGATGAGGGCTTCGCACGGGTCCCGGCTGCCGTCATGGGCCAGCCGGAGCATGGTGTAGAGAGGCAGTGATTCACCGAATGAGGTCCCGGCCACCAGCGCGAACCGATGGCTATTGCACCCACCCCCGTATTGTACCGTGAGGTGAAGCGTCGATCCCGCGATCCGCGCGGCGGTGATCGTGGCCTGATCGTTGGGAAGATTGTTCCAGTTCGAACCCGGGATGATCTGCAGGACCAGGCGCGGCTCGTCGCTCAGGCTCGGACCCGCTGGATCCGAGCAGGCCAGCAGCAGGACCCCGAGCAGCCCCCCACCGACCCCCCCAGGGAGCGTCATTCCCTCGGTCGCACCGGTACCCGCCCGTACACCCGCGGCAGCCGCGCGCTGCCGGCCTCGACCTGCTCGAACAGGCTGTCGCCGGAGATGAGAAACATGGTGCTCGCGGCCACCAGCGACGCGATGCAGAAGTAGTCCACCGGGCATTCGTTCACGAGCAACGCGTCGCCCTCGCGTACCGCGGCCAGGCGTTGGACTTCCCGCACCGGCGGGTGGTTGGAGAATTGGCTCAGCCGCACGTGGGTAAGGATCGCGCCGGCGGGCGTCCCCACCTCATGGGGAACGAAGAGCGTATCGGCCA
>DATECI010000044.1:0-8904 GCA_035286985.1 Gemmatimonadales bacterium | reverse complement strand
GCTATGGGGCCAGCACAGCGTCAAGCCCGCGATTCCGTAGGACTAGGTACCGGATCGAAAGCGGCCCACTCCCGCCGCGCGGCTCCGCTTGCGCTGTTCGACCCGCGTGTATCGTTGGTGGACAGACGCTGAGAACCTACCGCCGGACGCAGGGAGTTCAACCGGGGGGACTACTTTCCTGCGGAGAGTTGCTCGAAGTGCGGTTTCTCGACCAGGTGGTAGAAGGCCAGGATGGCGAGCTGAGCGAACCCTGCCAGAATCAGGCCGGGCAAGGATCCCAGGGCGAGGGCCAGACCGTAGGCGTGTAAGTATCCCACTGTGTACATCGGGTTCTTCAGGTATCGATACGGCCCGGGGGGTGCCTTCGGCGCGGTGGCGCCGGGCTCGAAGAAGTCATGCCAGTGGTACCCCTCCGATCCCAATCCCCAACGCGCCCAGAGCTTGAGGGAGATTCCCAGCGCGATCCCTGCGAGGCCCACTCCGACCAGGAGAGCTGGGGGCACCGGGATCGCCAGAGTTCGTCGAGTGACCCAGCACATCAGCACGAAGCTCACGGCGTCATTGTTCATGAGGGTGGCGGCAATCCGGCGGAACCGGAGGTAACCGGCCGCGACCCCACGCTGGCGGGTGAACCACTGGCGGCGCTTTTGGAGGGTGAGGGCGGTACCGACGCCGATCACGTAGGCGAGCCGGCTCGCCAAGTGGTACGCGATGGTAGCCGGAACCAACAGGTTGGAATCCACTTCAGGTGGTCAGGATGAACCAATCCATACTGACTCCCACGAGCCAGTGCAGCACCGCGACATACCAGATCGACTCGAGCCGGAGGGTGAGCCAGCCGAAGACCAGGCCGGCTGGGACGGCGGCGAAGGTCTCGTTGAGGGCCCGGCCGAAGTGAGCGGTAACCGAGAGCGCCGTCTGGGTGAGAATCGAGCCGGTCGCACCCATGAGGCCGATGAGGCCGAAGAGCAGCACCCCCCGGAAGAGGACTTCCCAGGCCCCGAAATAGAGAAACTGCAGCGCGGCCCCGCGGGCGAACACCAGTGGCTCCGCGGTCAAGGCAGGATCGAGCGGGTAGACGGCCCGCATGGCCGGTGACAGAGCCGCGATGCGGCCGGCGAGCACCGCGAGAGGGATTCCGATGGCCAGGCAGGCGAGTCCGGCGCGCCAGCGGCCGAGGCCCAATCCTAACGCGCGCAGATCGAGGCCGGTCAATCGCCGGGCCGCGAGAAGGGGGATCAAGCCGAGCAGGACCGCGGCGGCGGCGAAGTGAGCGACCGGGGTGAGGGGCGGCTGGGTCAGGGCGAACCAGCTCTTGCCCGGCCCGGAGACGCCGATCGCATCAACCCGCGCCAGGTAATAGAACGCGAGCAGGACCAGCGTCGCTACCGCTAGCAGCCAGGCCGACCCGGGCCGAGGGGCTGCTCCGGCCGGGTTAGGGCCGCCGGAGCGGGATTGGGAGCCGGTCACGCCGCGACCGGCCACTGCGCAGGGGTGGCGTTCCGGATCCAGGCGATCGTCTCGGCCAGCCGTTCCCGCGCTGGGTGGGCGGTGTAGCCAAAGTCCCGGCGGGCGGGCTCGCTGTCGGCGCGCCAATCTCCCAGCAGACTGCGGACCCATCCCGGCGTGATGGGCGCGTTGCCGCCCAGGTGCCCGTAGAGCAGCGCGGCATAGCCCAAGGCCAGGGCCGCGCCGGGGGGCAGGGCGACGACCCGGTGCCGCACCCCGGAGATCTCCGCCACGTGGTCGAGGAACTCCCGAAACGAGAGATTCTCGCCCCCCAGGAGGTAGTGAGCGCCGGACCGTCCACCCCGGGCGGCCAGTCGAATGCCTTCGACGACATCGGCTACGTGGACATAGTTGGCGATCACATCGCCATCGTCGATCCGGAAGCGGAAGCGGCCGCGCAGGTAGGCCGCGATGATCTTGCTGAGGGCGTTCGCATCGGTGAGCGGACCGGGGCCGTACACCCGGGTCGGGTGGACGATCACGGCGGCGTGACCCGCGGCGGCGTAGGATTCCACCAGCCGCTCTCCCGCGCGCTTGGTTTCGGAATAGGGCGTGGACAGGGGGAGCGGCTGATCGGGAGGAGGACGCTGTCCCGCCGGCAGGGTCAGATTGGTCGAGACGTGCACCAGCCGCTCCACCCCGAACCGGCGGGCGGCCTCGAGCAGCCGTTCCACCGCATGCACGTTTATCTCGGAGAAGATTGCTGGATCGCGCGACCAGGTACGGCAGTAGGCCGCAAGATGGAGTACCGTTCGCGCGCCGGGGACCGCCGTGGCCGGGGCGCCGGGATCGCGCAGATCTCCGGGGACGATCTCGATGCGGGAGCGAATCGCCGGCGGGAGCAATTCGGCTCGGCGCACCAGCACCCGGACCGGAGCGCCCGACTCCACCAACTCCTGGACCAGCCGGCTGCCGATGAACCCGGTCGCGCCGGTGACGAGGACGACGTCGCTCACGACTCGAGTTCCGCCCTGCCAGCCAGGTCGGGAACCGGCGGAGATTTGGAGGGCGGGGCAATCTCCGGCTCGGGCTTGGGGTGGAGGAGAGGGCGATCCAGCCGGCGCATCAGGACCGGGGCGACGAGGACGGCAAACCCCGCTCCCCAGATGATGCCCGCGAGCGAATCAATGGCGTAGTGATTCTGAGTAAAGAATGTGCCGAGGGCGACCCCGATCGCCTCGAGCCCAAGGAGAATGCCTATGGGGCGGGAGAACCAGCGCCAGCCGACCAGAGCGATCGTGGCCGCCGCCGCCACGTGGGAGCTCGGGAACGCGCAGCCGGGCGACTCGCCGATCGAGAGCGTGTTGTACACGAGCTGATAGAAGAACCCCTGGGTAAGGGGGCCTTCGTAACGGGCCGCCAACTCCCGGGGGCCGTAGACCGGTGCCACGATAAAGACGAGGTAGCACGTCAGGTAGACCAGCATTAGCCGGAAGACCAGGTCCCGCAGCGCTTGGGTGCGCCTGGTCAGCGCGAGAACGAGCGGGGGAATTCCGATCAGGAGGTAATAGGCCCAGTACGAGAAGTGGAGGAGCTCGCTCACCCAGAGCTGCCGGGTGCCGGGCATCCAGGTCTCGTTCAGGTGGCTGCCGAAGACCGCGAGGTCGAGGGCCGCGATCTGGGGGTCCAGGCCGGGGGCGATTCGAAGGCTGTGAAGCAAAGCGAGCTCGGCCCAGAAGGCCCCCAACCAGATGAGCGGGTAGAGGTCGCGGATGGCGCGGAGCGGCTGGGAGAGGGGAAGGGGCGCCCGGCGCCACAGCACCGGCAGGAAGGCCCCGGCGGCGTGGGCTGCGACGATCCAGGGGACATAAGCGGCGCGCCCCAGATAGAGCGCCCACACCCCGGCGAGAATCAGATTGTAGGCCGCCACCAGGCGGTCAATCGGCAGCACTCGCCGATTCAGCTGCATCGGAGTTCCCGGATCCGGTAAGGGGAGGTCGAGTCGCGGCAGGGGAATCTCCACCCAGAGCTACGGCATTCCGAGAGACCCGTCAAGCGTGCCGGCCGCGATCCGGTTCAGCAGCTCGGCGAGCCGGACCGCGGCCTGCTTGAGCCTCAGGCGGGAAACGGCGATCGCGCGGCCGAAATACTCCGCGTCAATCCGGTTTCCGGGGGGCAGCTGATAGACAAGGGACTCGTCCTCGCGGTAGGACTCGTCTACCCAGCCCAGCGGACCCGAGTTTTCCCATGCAGCGGCCTCGGCCGGAGTGATTTCGGCATGGAGGGCGGAAACGGAATCGGGCCAGCCCAGGCCGGCGCGCTCGAGGATGGACGAGTCCCAGACTCTATGAAGGTTGAGTGAGTCGCCATTGGCGTCGCGCTGGCCGAAGAAATCCACCCGAATCGTGTTCCCGCCCAGATCGCCGGAACGGCCGGCATGGAGGGGCTGATGGATGTCGCCCACGAAGTGGGCGAGGAACTTGAGCGCTTCGGCCCTCTCGAGGGCCGCACCCGGTTCTCGCAGCACCAACGCATAGTGTTTGATGGCCCAGGGCGCACAGCGGCGGTCGGGGTCGGCGCAGTCGCGGGCCAGGTCGGCGCCGGCGCTGCCGGGCGGAATGTTGATGTAGTGATAGGCGTTGGTCTGGCGGTGAGTGGTGGAGCGGACCCGGTCGGCCCAGAGGCAGCTGTCGGCGAAGCTGCTTCCGGAATCGGGATCGGCCGCCCGGATCGTCAGAACCATGCTCCGGGCGGCGGGGGTGAGGCGTTGATAGGCGATTTCGCAGACGATCCGGTGCCCCTCCAACCCCCACATGGCGGGCCCGGGGCCGGGACCTGGTCCGGGAGAGAAGAGCAGGAGAATCGGGAGCATCATCGGTGGATTGGCGTCACGTCTATGTCCCGGCCCGCTCTTCGGGGCGAGCGAAGATGAAGCCGCCAGGGGCGGGCAGGAAAGATCCGCTGAGGAGAGACGAGGGTCAAGCTTGGCGAGCCGGGAACTATCCGCGCGGACCGCGCGGTTACCGCAGCCGCTGCAGCCCGATCTCCGAAAGAATGAATCCGAAGGCGGGCCACCCGCCCGAGGCAACCGAGCGCTCGAACCACTGCCGGGCGCGGGTCTTGTCTCCCTGGACCAAATACCAGTTGCCGATCCCGAAGCTCAGCGTGGCAACCAGGACGTCACCAGTATCCGCGGGCGTGAGTACGGCATCGGGGCCGACCTCGCCTCGATAGAGCCGCAGCCGCTGGGCGTAGGCATTGCTGACCGGAAGCGAATCGGGACGACGATCAAGCGTTGCCCTGGCTTCGGCGGTCCGGCCGGCCCGGGCCAGCGACATCCAGAGCCAATCGGTGGCGCCAGCCAGCTCGCCCGCCTCCGGGGCCAGGGGTTGGGCCCGGGCGAAGGCATCGGCAGCGCCAGCAAAGTCGCCTCGGGCAAAGCGCACGATGCCCAAGTGATACAGGATGCCGTAATTGGTGCTGTCGAGGCGGAACCCGCGGGTCAGGTCCTCCTGGGCGCGAGCGAATTCCCGCACCGAGAGGTAGCGGTGGCCGCGCCAGCGGTAGAGCATTGGGTCATTGGGAGCGAGCTCGAATCCGCGGGTGAAGGTCGCGATCGCTTCGCGGAACTGGCGGGCTCCCGATTGGGCTTGGCCAAGCTGGATGAGGAGCGCGACGTTTCGCGGGTCCCGATCGAGCGCCTGCTGGGCTCGGGCTACGGGGCCACTATCGGAAAGGGAGCGATACTCGACGCCCGCCGGGGAGCGATACTGGAGCGCCTGGGCGAGGGCAGGAGCAGGGGTCGCGCCGAGGCCAAGGGCGGTAACGCCGAGCCCAGCAAAGCGAAGCGCCGCGGAGCCGAGGGCGGACTGCCGAGGTCGGGACAACCTAACCATCCTGGTGAGAGTGCGGGTTATGACTCGCGCCTTCTTGGGGTACCGACGGAGGGGCATGCCGGTAGAACGCCACCATGAGCAGCACCACTCCGGTGGTGACGGCGAGATCGGCCAGGTTGAAGGTCCAGAACCTGGTCGCGCCGATCCCAATGTCGATAAAGTCCACCACCCCCCGATCCCACCGGAGGCGATCGAGCAAGTTGCCCAGGGCACCGGCGGCGAGGCACCCGACGGCGGCGGCGCGAAGCCGCTCGGTGGGCTCAGCTTTGCGCAACATCCCCATCAGGATCGCGATGATCGCGAGGGCCAGGGTCGCAAACCCCCAGCGGGACCAGGATCCGAGGCTCAGCCCCATCGCCGCATCGGTATTGTAGGCCAGAGTCAGGCGCACCACGTCACTCACAATTTCCCGAGGATGGTGGGGCGCGAGCTCCGCCACGGCAACCCGCTTGGTGACACAGTCGGCAACGAGGAGGGGGAGGCCGAGGGTGAGCGCGGTTCGGAGCTTGGGGCTGAGCATCGGAAGAAAGATATCTTATTGGGATCCCGACCGGAGCCGATCTATGTTGGCCAACTGGATCACGCTGTCGCGATTCCCGCTGCTCGTCGGCAACATCCTCATCCTCTATTTCGGATCCACTCCACTCCGGCTGGTGGGAGTGGCGCTCCTGTTCGTGGGCCTCATGCTCGATACGGTGGACGGGATCGTGGCGCGGAAAACCGGGCAGACGAGCCTGTTCGGTAGCGTGCTGGACATTGCGGCGGACCGATCCTATGAGCTGGTGCTGTGGGTCTGCTTCGCCGATCTCGGGATGATTCCGGTGGCGGTTCCCCTGATCGTGATCGTGCGGACGACGCTCACCGATTCGCTCCGGAGCATCGGGGTAGGGCAGGGCACGGCGCCCTTCGCCCAGCACCAGAGCGCGCTGGGCCGCTTCCTCGTGAGCTCGATCTGGATGCGAACCGGCTATTCGGTGAGTAAGGTGATCGCGTTCTGCGGCTTGGCGCTGGTCCAGGCGCTCGGCGGATTCGGGCCGGAGACGCCGCAGGGCCGGGCAGTGCCGCCCCTGATCGAAGCGCTCCGGGTTGTCGTCTGGGTGGCGGTGGCGTTCTGCGTCTTCCGGGGAATCCCGGTAATCGTCCGCTCGCTGCGGCGGTACTGGCGTGCTCCAGCCGTGGGGAAACCGTAGGCAGCGGAAGGAGTGGGGACTCGGTGTTTGGCGCTGCGCCCAATGGATGCTGCGCCCCTACGCGTTGCCGTATACGGGGATCAGCGCGCCCGAGGTGAGGCGGTTCTCGGGTGAGGCGAGCCAGAGGACCGCACGGGCGATTTCTTCCGGTTTCGGCCAGCGGGCCGGATCGGCATTCGGCATGGCGGCGCGGTTGGCCGGGGTATCGATGATCGAGGGCAGGACCGCATTGACGAGGATGCCGTCGGCCTTGACCTCGACCGCAAGCGCGCGGGTCAGCGCGGCTACCGCGGCCTTGGACACCGTGTAAGCGGCGGCCCCGCCGATCGGGACCTCGGAGACCCGCGCGCCGACGTTGACGATGCGGCCGCCGCCGCTCTTCCGCATGGATTTGATCGCCTCCCGGCAGCAGAGGAACGCAGTCGCCAGGTTGAGCAGGAGCATCCCCTCGAGATCGCTACGGCTTGTCTCGGCGATAGGCAATCCTCGGTAGCTTCCGGCTAGATGGACGGAGGCGGCCAGCGAGGGTAACCCGGCATAGTAGGCCTCGACGGCTTTCTCGTCGGTGAGGTCCACGCCGCCGGTCCGGCGCACCCCGGGGTCCGGGGCTCTGGTGGGAGGGCCGGCGCCGCGAATCGGGAGGTGGCAGACCGCGCCGGCCGCGACGAACGCCTGGACCACGGCCGGGCCGAGGGCGCCGTCTCCCCCGGTGATCACGGCATTCCAGGCCGGGCCGGGACGGGAAGCAGCCATGGTCACGGCGAGGGGCGAGCCGGCGGGGCCAGTGGCGCTGCCGGGGGGACATCGTTCCAGTTGATGATCGCGTTGAACACCAGGTTGAACTCGCCGTGGTTCTGCCAGCGATAGATCGGGTTGTTGGCGAACAGCAGGACCCGACCTTTCCCCCGGAATGCTTCGGGAATATCCACCGCAAAGGCGCGGCCTTTGAGGTTGTCGGCGCCCACCATTAGCCCGCTCAAGACGGAAACATCGCCGCCCTTGTACTGCGCGAGCACCTTGCTCTGGTCGGCGATGCCGACCCGAAAGACCTGAGAGCCCTGTCCGAACTTGAGGGGGAAAACGGTCTTCTCGAGACCGTAGAACACGGGATGGTCGGGGCGCTTGACCTCGGCCTCGACCAGGGGCTTCTGGGCGGTGACGCCGCTGGGCGCTTCGCTGTCCACGGTGCGAGCGAAGCCGAACTCGATGGGAAAGCGCACCGCTCCGGCAGTTGCAATCAGGGTGCCGCCCTCCGCGAGGAACTGCTCGAACGCGGTCACGCCGGCGGCGCCAAAGCCGCCGGTCAGGTCCGGGGTCTCGCCGTACATCCCCAGGAACTTGTACTTGTCGCTCTTCTGGTAGGGCTGGGGCCGGGTGGCCGGCTGGGCCAGGACCGCGGTGCGGTTGATGTTCTGCGCGGCCATCAGAATGACATCGTAGTCGGCGTGGAGGTTCCCCTGGGCGACCCGCTCCTTGTAGATCAGGTCGAAGGGAATCCGGAACTGATCAAACGCATGGCGATACCAGCCGAGCTCCTGAGTGCCGGCCCACTGGGAGTAGATCGCGATGCGGGGCACATCGGCGTCGTGGGTCTTGACCGAAGGCGGAGCGGTCAATGCCGCGGCGGTGAGGCCCAATGCCTCCGCCTCGGCCCGCGCCGCCTGCAGGTCGGCGGGGGGGCCGGTCAGGACGAAGGAGCCAGCCGGGAAGGAGATGCCCTCGGCGGTGAAGGACTGCTCGGCTACCTGCACAGAGAACTGCTTCAGGTGGTAGCGGAAGGTGATCATGTGGTTGGAGCCGAAATGCGCCACCGCGAGGGCCGCGGTGCCGCTTCCTTTAGCCTCGGTGCGCCATTCGGCTCTCTGGACGGGCGCAACCGGTGCCGCAAGGATCGCCTGGTCCCTGCACTCCTTGACCTCGACGTTCATGGCGTAGCCCATGCTCCAGCCGCTGTCGTCATAGGTCCTGAGCGCGGGATCGGGATAGCTCTGCCTCTCGAGGAGGTTGCGGGCGAGCCGACCGTAGGGCTGGTCCAGTTTGACGAGGTAGGAGCCGGCGGGAAGGGTATCAGTCCCGGTCCGGTAGTCCGACCCCAGACGACCGACTTCGATGCCCTGGGCGCGGAGGATACTGACGAGCGTGATCACTCGGGTCATATCGCGCTGAAGGGGGAAGGCGTAGGCATAGGGCGCCTTCGAGCGGCCCTCCTCGATCGAGTTGCGGGTCTTTACGTAGAAATTCTCAAGCACCAGGTTGGGGAACATGGCGGTGAGCTGGAGCGCCGAAAGGACCCCGGTCTGCATGTAGTTGGTGTTGTTGCGGCGGGTGAACGTGTTTGCCGCGTTGGGCGGGATCGGGATGCCGCGGTA
>DATECI010000043.1:0-5530 GCA_035286985.1 Gemmatimonadales bacterium | reverse complement strand
CGGCAGCGCGGTCGCGGTGTCCATCTCGGTAATGTAGGCCGGGTTACGTGAGATTGTCGAAACTGGGTGTGAGGCCAGGAAGCATGCGGATCGGAGTGGAGAACTTCCTCGCGAACGGATCCCGGGCGAAGGCGGCCATTGTCCATCGCCAGCGGGTGGCGATAGGTCCCCTTTTCATGCGGGATTCACGCTTTCTTCAGACGGAGCAGGATAGCAGTTGCATTCTCCGATAACGATGTGCCCCCCGGTCAAGCGCCTGGTGAGCGCCAGGGGGGAAAGCCGGGCGGCGTGCTGGATCTCGTCGGAATAGGCGTTGCCGATCTCGCTCAGGAGACGCGGATCGGCGAGGGCTCGCTGGGAGGGCGGGTCCCTGGAGCACGTCGCCCTCCTGGCATGCCCCACGATCGGCTTCCCCAACATGATGGCGGCCCAGGGATGGATCCGAGACATTCTTACGGAAGTCTGACCCAAAGCGGACCACCCGATCTGCTCGCTGTGCTCGGCGGGCTGGCGGCCCGGCTCTCGCCTGACGACCTCGGGCGGACCCTCGATGGCGCGGCGGAATTTCTGCGGGAGGCCGCCGGCGCGGACGACTGCGAGATTTTTCTCTGCGAGCCGGAAGGCCGTGACCTGATCCTCGCCGCCTGCTCTGGCCAGGACCGGGAAGCCCTGATGGAACGCACCCGGTTCGAGTTCGGCGAGGGGTTTCCCGGCATGGCGGCCGCGGCCGGAGTGCCCTGTATGACCCGCTGCTTGAGTCGCGACCGGCGGTTCCTTCGGCAGGGAGTCCCCCAGCGCGGCATTGTCTCCTTCCTGACGGCGCCTCTCTGGAGCGCCGGGCGCCCCCTAGGGTGTGTGAGCCTCGCGTGGCGGGCCGGCGAGGCGCCACTCGAACGCACGGCCGAGCTGCTCTCGCGGGTGTCCGCGCCGCTCGCCGCGGCGGTGCGCGCGGGTCTGCTGGCGGCGCGGGAGCTCGTGGACCGGGCCGTGGAAAACGCCGGCCCGGATCCGGACTCCCGCGGCCGCGCCTGCCTCCGGGCCATCGTGGACGCCGCCGGTGCCCGGGGCGGGACGCTGGCGCTCTACCTTCCCGACCGCGGCGGAACTGTGGTCCTTTCCACCTCGCCGCCGGTAGACATCTGCGCGGACGCCCTCGACGGCCGACTCCCGTGCGGTCCGCTCGGGCGGGGCCACGGCATGATGCTCCACGGAGCCCGGGCACACTGGCCCGACGGGTGTCGCTGCCTTCCGGCCAGCACCGTTGCACCCATCTGCCTCCCGCTCAGGTCGGAGGGTAGGTTGCATGGGGTCGTGGTACTGGATCGCCCGGACGGCCGCCTTCCCCCTGGCCGCGATCTCGTCTCGTTGCTCACCATGGCGGCCGAGGCCGCGAGCCGGCTCGCCCCGGAGCGCCCCGTGCACCGCGCGACCCTGCCCACCACGGCGGGACCGGTCCTGGAGATCCGCTGCCTTGGCGGGTTCGACGTCCGCCGCGGCGGGCTGCCCATCCCCCCGGAAGAGTTCGTCCGGAAGAAGGCGCTGACCCTGCTCAAGCTGCTGATCCTGAGCGCGGGCAACCCGGTGAGCCGCCACGCCCTGGCTGAACGGCTGTGGCCTGGGGTCGACGAGAGGACGGGTGCCAACCGGCTGCACGGTGTCTTGCACGCGCTCCGCTCGGCCATTGAACCGTTCCGGGAGCAGCGGCGGTGGATCTACGTCTGCAACATCGCCGAGCTGTACTACTTCAACATGGAGTCGCCCCACTGGACGGACCTCTTCGCCTTTCGCCGGTATGCCGCCGGCGCGCAGGAGGCGGAGCGCCGGGGCCGGCGCGACGACGCGATCCGCTTGCTGGAATCGGCCCTTGACCTCTACCGGGGCGATCTCTTCAGCGACGAGCCGTACGCGAGCTGGTGCGAGCTGGAGCGGGCCGAGCTCCGGCATCGCTACGTGGACCTGACCGCGCGCGTGGCCGAGCTGTGGACCGGGTCGGGGGCCAGGGACCGGGCCGTGCCCTGGCTGCGCCGAGGGCTCCTGGTGGATCCGCTTCGGGAGGACCTGCACCAGCAACTGATGCAGCTGCTGATCCGGTCGGGCCGGCGCGACGAGGCACTGGCCCAGTATCACACCTGCGTGCGCCTGCTTCGCGACGAGCTGGGTGCCGACCCGCTGCCGGAAACCCGGCGGCTGGCGCAACTCGTGTCGGCCGTGGCGCCCGAAAGTCACTCTCCGACGTCCCCCACTCCCCTCCGGTAAGGCGCCGGTAAGACCCCGGTGTAGCCTGTCCTCATGGGGGAGCGGCCTCAACGATCTTCACGCCCATGACCCGTACCATCTCGACTTTCTGGTGGCTGGCCCGGGTTTCCTCACCGAGGATGCTAACCCGTGGTCCACGGTGTACGGCCTCGTCCTGGTGCTGGCGGCGACGAGCGCGATGCTACTGGGCGCCCTGATTGCGACGCTCCGGATCCCGCCGCGGATCGCCACGCCGGCGCTCGCCGCGGTCGCCTTTGGCCTCTACTACTGGTTTGCGGCGCCCGGCTTCGCAGAGGCCGTGCAGCTCCCCGGTGGGCCGTGGCCGGTTCGCGCGGTTGCCGGCCTATTGCTCATCGCGTGGATCCTCCCGCGGCGGATGCGGAGTTGGGGAAACGGTATCCCCAACTCCACATCGCGTTCACCCGCCCTGTAAGTCCCCTGTAAGAGCTTGGGAGTACCGTGTGCTCATAGCGGGAGAGGGGACCAGGAAGCGCTGCTCGCCCTATTCCGGAGCATCTGGTAACTCGGGGTGGAGACTGGGAGGCAGAGGATGGAAGGCAGGAAAGGCGCCCGGGACGCGCGTATCGAGCGTCGGCTGCCGGTTTTCGGGGAGTCCGACTCCAAGCCGGACCGCCCGGACCGGCTCATGACCCCGCTTCAGGCGGAGCTGCTGGAGGAAGGTGTCGTGCCCCAAGCCGACGAAATCGGTGCCGCGCTCCAGCGTGCGGGCGTCGCCCCCGAAGTTGGGTATGGGGAGGGAGGGCCGCACCCCCTTCCCTCACCGGAGTCGAGCAGCCCCGAAGACCAGTACATGGGCCGGCCCCCGGTCTTTCAGTGGGAGATCGACCCTGCGGATCCGTCGCTCGAGAGTGGCGAAGCCAGCGTGAAGCTGGGCGACTGGGAGTACGAGGTCTGGTTCCAGATGCATCCAGCCGGTCTGGTGTACGTCTCGATCCAAGCGATGCGTGACGATCCGGCGGCAGGCCCCGAGCGCCAGCACCCGTTGGGTCGCAACGTGGTGGTGAACCTGGTCTACGATCGGCGGCGCGCGGGGGTGGTGGCCATCTACGGTACCGCCCGCGACTTCCGCCCCTTTGTCGAGGCGTTCCGGATCGGGTGTGGACTCGATGACGAACCACGGCAAGCAGGAAAAGGAGAAATCGCATGACCGCTAAGAACAGCGGCAACGGCTCACGCTGGTTCCGGGTGGCGGATGAGCCGCGGGACTGGGAGGACTTCTACCGCGAGCGGTGGTCCTATGACCGGTCGGTGCGCACCAGCCACGGCGTCAACTGCTCGGGGTCGTGCTCATGGGAGGTCTTCGTCAAGGACGGGCTGATCTGCTGGGAGCTGCAGAAGACCGACTGGCCCCAGATCAACTCGGAGACCCCGAACTACGAGCCGCGCGGGTGCCAGCGGGGCATCTCGTCGTCCTGGTATCCCTACAGCCCGGTGCGCCCGAAGTACCCCTACGTGCGCGGCGTGCTGTTCGACTTCTACCAGCGCGAGCGCGCCGCCGGCAAGGGGCCGGTCGAGGCCTGGGCCGCGATCGTCGAGGATCCCGAGCGGAAACGGGCCTACCAGCAGGCCCGCGGTAAGGCGGGCTGGTCCCGGGCGACTTGGGACCAGGCCACGGAAATGTGGGCGGCCGCGATCATTTACACCATCCGCCGCTACGGCCCGGACCACCTGGCGTCGTTTTCCCCGATCCCCGCCATGAGCATGGTGAGTTTCCTGTCCGGCCACCGGTTCTGCAATCTGCTGGGCGGGACCATGCTCAGTTTCTACGAGTGGTACCACGACCTGCCCCACATCATGCCGATGATGTGGGGCGACCAGACCGACGTCCACGAATCGGCCGACTGGTACCAGAGCACCTACTGGATGGTCATCGGCTCGAATCTGCCGATGACCCGCACCGCCGACGCGCACTTCGCGTCAGAGCACAAGTACAACGGCGGCAAGATCGTCAACCTGGCGCCGAACTACTCCGACGTCACCAAGTTCGCGGACCTGTGGGTACCGGTGCGGCCGGGGACCGACGCCGCGTTCCTGCTCGCCTGCATTCACGTGATCCTCAAGGAGTACTACGTCGAGCGCCAGGTCCCCTACTTCCGCGACTACATCAAGAAGTACACCAACCTGCCGTTCCTGGTGATGCTGGAGCCGCACGAGGACGGCACCCACCTGAAGGGGCGGTTCCTCCGGGCCAGCGACGTCGACGGATACGAGGGTGAGGAACTGGGGGATTGGAAGCTGCTCATGATGGACCGCTGGAGCGGCGAGCTCCGGCTCCCCGGCGGCTCGGTCGGCTTCCGCTGGGAGCAGGGCCAGACCGGTCGCTGGAACCTGAAATCCGAGGACGTAAGGACGGGTGCTGGGTTCGATCCGCTACTGAGTTTTCTCGATGCGGAGGACGCGCCGAAGGAAAGGGTACAGGTACGGTTCGCCGACTTCACCGACACGTTCGACACGTCGCTGGGCAAGACGGCGGGCAAGGGGCAACCCGCGCGGACCTTGATCCGCGGAGTGCCAGCCCGCCGGGTGCGGACCAAGAACGGCGAGGTGCTGGTGACAACGGCCTTCGATCTCCTGCTGGCCCAGATGGGCGTGTCCCGGGGGCTGTCGGGGGATTATCCCGCCGGGTACGACGATCCTGACTACCCCTACACGCCGGCCTGGCAGGAGCAGGAGACGGGCGTGGACCGGGCCCTGGTGACGCGAGTCGCCCGGGAGTGGGCGGACAACGCGGAGCAGACCGAAGGGAAGAGCCTCTTCATCACGGGTTCCGGAGTGTTGCACTGGTATCATGGGGGGCCGCTGATCTACCGGGCGCAGGCGGTCATGGGGATCCTCACCGGCTGCATGGGGAAGAATGGCGGGGGCTTCGCGCATTACGTCGGCACCGAGAAGATTCGTCCGTTCGCCGCCATTGGGACGCTCGGCAACGCGACGGACTGGGGCGGCCCGCCGCGGCACCAGAACAGCACGTCGTACTTCTACTTCCACACCGACCAGTGGCGTTACGACGGCATGGTGCTGGATCCGCTCTGGGCGCCCTGGGCCACGCAGTTCCCGGCCAAGGGGGGGCACGCGGCCGATCAGAACGTGATGGCCGTGCGGCTCGGCTGGCTACCCTTCTATCCGCAGATCGACAAGAAGAACCCCCTGGATCTGATCCGCGAGGCGCGGAGCGCTGGGGCGACGACCGACGCCCAGGTGGTGGACTATGTGGTCGGTGGCTTCAAGACGGGCAAGCTCCGGTTCGCGCTGG
>DATECI010000042.1:0-5162 GCA_035286985.1 Gemmatimonadales bacterium | reverse complement strand
GGCCCGCCGCAAACGCGCCCCGAGGGCAGCGGAGCCGCGTGGGTTTGGCCCCTGGCGGTCGCGGCCGTGGCGCTGGCCGCATCCGTCACCGGACTCCGGAACGACCTGGTCCAGGACGATGTTTCCCTCCTGGTCGAGTCCGATCGTCTGCACGGGGCGGCACCCTGGCGGGACTTCTTCACCAAACCCTACTGGCCCCCGCCCCACTCGCCCGATCTCTACCGTCCGCTTACCTCCCTGCTCCTGGCGGTCGAGTGGGTTGTGGGTGCCGGGGCCCCACTGGGGTTCCGAATCGCCAGCTACCTCCTCTATGCGGCGGTTGCGGTGGGAGTCCTGGGGCTGGCGCGTCGGATCCTTCCCGGCGGCATCGCCCGGGCCGTGGCGCTCATCTTCGCCGCCCACCCGCTCCACGTCGAGGCGGTCGCCCTGGCGGTGGGCCAGAGCGAGCTCATCGTCGGCCTCTGCGCGGTCCTCATGACCGTGCGGTATCTGGATTGCCGCCGCACCGGCACCGGCGAGTTGGGAGCCGGAGACTGGGGCCTGCTGGCCCTGCTATACCTTGTGGCCGCCTTGTCGAAGGAGCATGGTCTCCTGCTGCCCGGCCTGTTGATCGCCGCTGAGCTCACGCTGCTCCACCCGGCCGGTCGGCTGGGACCCCGGATCCGCCGTCTGGTACCGGGTTATGCGCTCCTCGCCTCCCTGGCCGGACTTCTCCTCCTGGTCCGGGCCGTCGTGCTCGGCGGGAGCGTGACCGGCACCTTCACCGCGTCCGCGCTCCAGGGGCTCGATTTTCCCGGTCGCGCGCTCACGATGCTGGCCGTCGTCCCCCACTGGACCCGGCTGCTGCTGTGGCCCATCCAGCTCCAAGCCGATTACTCCCCCCGCGAGATCGTGGCCTCGACCGGATTTGGCCCTGCCGAAGGACTGGGACTCGGCTTGATCCTGGGGGCGGTGGTCGCGGCCTGGCTGGCCCGGCGCAAGGCTCCCACCCTGGCCTTCGGAGTCCTCTGGGCCGGCATCGCACTTCTCCCGGTCAGTAACATCCTGGTCCCCACCGGAATCGTGCTGGCCGAACGGGCCTTGTTTCTTCCGAGCATGGGATGCGTCCTGGTGGTGGGCGGTCTGCTCGCCGTCCTTCCGCGTTGGCGCCGCCCCCCCCAACCGGTGCCGGCGATCGCCTCGCGCACGTTGCTCGCCGGGGTGGTCGTCGCGCTCGCGGTGCGCAGCGCCGAGCGTCAGCGGGTCTGGCGGAATGATGCAGAGTTTCGGACCCGAGGTGTGGCCGACGCGCCCCGCAGCTGGCGGACCCAGCTGTCTTACGCCTCGCTGCTCTTCGAGTCGAGGCGGCGGGACTCGGCCCTCGAGCGGTATCGGCGGGCGTTGGAGCTCGCCCCGCCGGCCGAGCGGTGGCGGGTGCGCAACGACCTGGCCGAGCACCTCTTCGCCGAGGGAGAGAATGGTCCGGCGGTCGAAGCCCTGCGGGCCAGCCTGAGGGAATCGCCCGAGCAGGAGACGACCCGGCACTATCTCGTGCTGGGACTCCTCGCCCTGGGCGCCTACCGGGAGGCGGCGGAGCAGGCCGACTCCGCCTTGGCCCGGGGGGCATCGCCCGCATTGTTCGGCGAGCTCCGGGCCCTCGCGGATAGCGCGAGGCTCCTCGGAGTGCCGCCCGGGGGAATCCGGATTCGGGTCAGGCCGATGGGGAAGTGAGCTATCGGCTATCGGCTATCAGCTATCGGCCAACAGCAGTCCCACGTAGGCGTTGTAGCCGATAGCTGATAGCTGATAGCTGATAGCCTACCACCGCTCCCACCCGCTAGCTGGACTCCGCGTAATGACACGCTACCATCGACTCGCCGACCGGCCGCAGGAGCGGCAGCTCGGTGGTGCAGCGGGCACTCTTCGGGGGATGGAAGCAGCGGGAAAAGAACGGGCAACCGGGGGGCAGGTGGGTCGGCCGGGGCGGCTCCCCTTCCAGAACGATCCGGCTGGCCTGGCGTTCCGGATCAGGGGAGGGAACCGCCGACAGCAGGGCCCGGGTATAGGGATGCCGCGGATTCCGGACCAGGGTCTCGGTCCGGCCCAGCTCAACGATCCGCCCGAAATACAGCACCGCGATGCGGTGGGCCAGCTGGCGCACCACCGCGAGATCGTGGGCGATGAACAGGAAGGTGAGTCCCCGGCGGCGCTGCAGCTGCTTGAGGAGATTGAGCACCTGGGCCTGCACCGAGACGTCGAGGGCCGAGACCGGCTCGTCGCACACCAAAAAGGTCGGGTCCACCGCCAGGGCGCGGGCGATCCCCACCCGCTGCCGCTGGCCTCCGCTCAACTGGTGGGGATAGCGGTCGGCATAGACCGGGTCCAGCCCGACCTCTTCGAATAGCTGCCTAACCCGCGCCTCCCGATCCCGCCGGGACCCCAGCCGGTGGATCTCCAGGCCCTCGCCGACCGCCTCGCCGACCCGCATCCGCGGGTTGAGCGAGCCGGAGGGATCCTGGAAGATCATCTGGATCCGGCGCCGCAGGGCCCGAAGCGCCCGCCGGGGCAAGGACCGGACTTCGGTCCCCTCGAACCGGACGCTCCCCCCGTCGGCCTCGGCCAGGCGGACCACCACCCGTCCGAGAGTGGATTTGCCGGAGCCCGACTCGCCCACGACGCCGAGCGTTTCTCCCGCCGCGATCGAGAAACTCACTCCGTTGAGCGCGTAAACAGTCCGCCGCCGTGGGCGCCACCCCCGGCCTTGGTACCGCTTGACCAGGTCGGCGACCTCGAGCAGTGCAACCGGAGCGCTCATGGTTCCGGCTCCGCCGGCAGCCAGCACCGACTCATGCCCTGAGCGGCGAGCGGAACCGCCGGTGGGTTCTCCGTCGCGCAGCGCGCCAGCGCCTCTCCGCAGCGGGGCTGAAACCGGCACCCGGTCCACCACTCTCCGGGATGAGGGACGCTTCCGGGAATGGTGGTCAGTTCCAGGGCGGCGGTATCCAGGCGGGGAATTGCCTTGAGGAGCGCCCGGGTATAGGGATGCCCCGGCGAGCGGAACAGCGCGAGGGTGGCGCGGCGCTCGATGATCTGGCCGGCATACATGACCACCACCCGGTCGGCCCGCCCGGCCACGATCCCGAGGTCGTGGGTGATCAGGAGCACCGCCATGCCGCGATTCGCCCGCAGCCGGTCGATCATCTCCAGAATCTGGGCCTGAATGGTGACGTCGAGCGCGCTGGTCGGCTCGTCCGCGATGAGCAGCTCGGGCTCCCCGGCCAGCGCGATCGCGATCAGGGCCCGCTGCCGCAATCCGCCGGACAGCTCGTGGGGATAGGCATCATAACCCGTAGCGGGATCCGGCATACCGACCTCGGCAAGGAGCGCCTGGCCCCGGCGCCGGGCCTCGGCGCGGGGCAGCTTCCGGTGAGCCGTGAGCGCCTCCCGAAGCTGGGTCCCGATCGTCAGCACCGGCGTCAGGCTGGTGAGCGGGTCCTGGAACACCATGGCAATCCGCCGGCCCCGGATGGCCCGAAGCGCTTCGCCCTTGAGCCCGGTGAGCTCCTGCCCCTCGAGCCGAATCCGGGACTCCGAGCCGATCCGCCCCGGATGGGGCACCAGACCGAGCAGCGCGAGCCCGGTGAGGCTCTTCCCGCTTCCCGATTCGCCCACCAGCGCCAGGATCTCGCCCCGCGCGAGGTCGAGATCCACCCCCGCCACCGGGACGGTGTCCGACGCCCGCTCTCGGCCCGCCGGGAAGCGGATCGTGAGGTTGCGCACCTCCAGCAGGCCCCCCCCCATTAGCGGTTCACCGTTCACCGTTCACCGTTCACCGTTCACCGTTCACCGTTCACCGTTCACCGTTCACCGTTCACCGCAGTCATGCGCTGCGCGGATCGAGAGCCCCCTGCAGCGCATCGCCGATCAGGTTCACGGCCAGGACCGTGGTCACGATCGCGATGCCCGGAAAGAGAGCGGTCCAGGGCGCGGTCACGATCAGGGGACGGGCATCCAGAACCATGCCACCCCACGAGGGGGTCGGGGGCTGGATCCCGAGCCCGAGAAACGAGAGCCCGGCTTCCAGCAGGATAACGTCGCCGACCCCCAGGGTCGCGGCCACCAGCAGCGGACCGGCGGCATTGGGAAGCAGATGGCGGAGGATGGTGCGGCCCGGCGCCGCCCCCAGTCCCTGCGCGGCCAGCACGAACCCCTCGTGCCGCAGCCGGAGCACCTCGCCCCGCACCAGCCGGCTGGTCGCGAACCATCCGGTGGTGCCCAGCACCAGGATCAAAGCGGCCAGCGGAATCCGTTCCCAGACCACGAGGAGGAGCAGGATGACGAAGAGCCGCGGGATGGCGAGCGCCCCGTCCACCAGCCGCATCAGGATCGCGTCCGCCCATCCTCCCGCATAACCCGCGACCAGCCCCACCAGGGAGCCGAGCGTCAGCGACAGCGCCACCGCGAGGGTGGCGACGGCGAGCGAGATCCGCCCTCCGGTCATGACCCGCGCCAGGACGTCCCGATTCAGGTGGTCGGTACCGAACGGATGGTTGGGGGAAGGCGCCGTCGCGCCGGCCACCACATCCGGCATCTCGGCCGGGTGGGGCAGGAACGGGGGAGCGACCAGGGCCCCGAGGGCGAGCACCCCGAGGATCAGGATCCCGCCCCGCCCCGAGGGATGCCGCCAGGCGTTTCGCAGCAGGTCGAGCAGCGAGCCGATCATCGCGACGCTCCCCGGCGGTCGAGCCGCACCCGGGGATCGGCCAGCGCATAGCCGAGGTCGGCCAGGAGCCCGGCCAGGACCACCGCGGCGGAGACCAGCATCGCGGTGCCCAGCAGCACCGGATAGTCGCGGGCGGAGATCGCCTGGTAGGCGAGCGATCCCAGGCCCGGCCAGTTGAACACCGCCTCTACGAACACCGACCCGGACACCAGGATGGGCAGCCAGAGCCCGAGCAAAGTGAGCAGCGGTACCAGGGTCGCTCGCCAGGCATGGCGCCAGAGCACCCGCCGCTCGGTGAGCCCGCGAGACCGTGCCGCGGTGACGAAATCGAGCCGGAAGACGGCCAGCATCGCGGCCCGCTGGTGCCGCATCGGCAGGGCGATGCTGGTGATCGACAGCGTGAGGGCCGGGAGAATCAGGTGCCGCAGGACATCGAGCCCCCGGGCCAGCGGCCCCGCGT
>DATECI010000041.1:0-3529 GCA_035286985.1 Gemmatimonadales bacterium | reverse complement strand
ACCTGGAGCGCGTTCGCCTGGAGGTACCCGAGCACCGTGACCCGATCCCCTTCGTTCGCGGTCTGCACCGCCAGGGAGTCCGGCAGCCGGTCCATCCGTAACCACATGCGCCGGACTACCCTCGGCCAGTCGGTCGCACTGTGCATGGCCGGCGAGGGGAGCGCATGGCATTGCTCGCAATACTGCGCCACGAGCTGGGCCCCCCTCGAGGCCGGATCCGGGAGACTGTCGGGGACCACTCCCGGCGGCGGCAGCGCAGTCTTTGTGGCCGCCAGCAGCAATGCGTCCGCCCGGGCATCAGCCGACGGGAAACTGGCCGTGGTGTCCGGCATCGTGCCGTCCTGGCCCCGGCTCTTGCAGCCGCCCGGCAGGAGGAGGCCGGCCAGCGCGACGAGCGACCAGCAGAGACCCCGACGTTCCAGCCTTCGCATGATGGCTTCCCTCTTATTCGAAGTTCCTGTGCGTCCCGGCAGCGGCCACCCACCTCACTTCGGAGGAAGGGTCACGTTGCTCCAGGCCCGTTCGTCGGCTACCAGGCCGAGTGACAGCATTGCGCGGGAAACCCGAGCCTTGAGATCGTGCGCCCGCCCCATCGCATCGGCCAGCTTCCCTGCCTCGAACGAGGCCTTGATATCGCCCCATTCCGGGCCTGCTGCCGCGTATGCCTCCTGGGCTTCCTGCAGCTGCTCCCGGTCCAGATTCTGCGGGCGCCGCCCGGTTCGGGCAATCTTGTCGAGCTCGGCCTTGACCGCCGCCAGGTTCCGGGGCATCGCGACCGAAAGCGTGTCCATTTCGGCGGCAAGGGCAGCCTTTCGGGCCGGAATGGAATCCTGCAACACCTTCACCTGATCGGGAATCCCGCCCAGGCTCGTCGTGGCGGCTTCATACTCCCCCATTTCGACCGACTGGCGGCCCACTTTGACGGCCTCCGTGAGGGACGCAACTTGGTCCGGCATGAGGTCCCTGGCCTCCGCCGGGACCGAGGCCAGCGCGCTGTCGGCGGCCGCGAGCGCGGTCTCTGCGACGCGTCGCGGATTGGAGCAGGCAGTAACGAGCAGGAGAAGCGCGAAACCTGCGGAGCGGCGCGGCGTCATGGGTGGCCTCGAGGATATTGGAGACGCCCGAAGCATAACGCCTTGATTCCCAATCCAGAATGAGGCGTTAGCTTATCCCATCCCCCCATCAGGGTCACCAGGAGCTTCACCATGTCCCGCCCCCTCTTTGCCCTGCTCGTCCTGGCGACTGTCTCGATCGCCCAGGCCCAGCGCCCGGCCGCCGCCCCGCCGAGTTTCACGCTCGATCAGGTGAAGAGTCTCCCATTCCCGAACGAGCTGACCGCCGCCGCGACCGGGCAGCGCTTGGCCTGGGCCTTCAATGAGCGCGGCCTGCGAAACCTCTGGGTCGCCGAAGGTCCCGAATTCCGGGCCCGCCAGCTCACTCGGTATGACCAGGACGACGGTCAGGAGCTGACTTCGGTCGCCGTCTCTCCCGATGGGAAGTGGGTGGTGTATGTGCGGGGCGGCGACCACAGTGGGAACTGGACCGAGGCGTCGCCCAATCCCCTTTCCTGGCCGGTGCCGCCGAAGATCCAAACCTGGTCGGTGCCGTTCGCCGGGGGAGTTCCCCAGCTACTCGCCGATGGCGACTTCCCGGTTATTTCTCCCCGAAGTGATGTGGTCGCCGTAAGCGCCGGCGGCCAGCTCTCGATCGTTCCCATTGACGGTTCGGTTCCCGCCAGGCGGATGTTCACCGCCCGAGGGACCATCAGCGAGCCCCAGTGGTCGCCCGACGGGTCCCGGTTGGCCTTTGTCTCCAACCGCGGCGACCACGCCTTCGTCGGCGTGTTCACCGACCTGAAGACCCCGCTCCGCTGGATGGATCCGACGACTGCCCGCGACGGCTCCCCTCGATGGAGCCCCGATGGAACCCGGCTCGTCTTCATCCGCCGGCCCGGAGGCGGCGGTGCGCCCCAGCCAATTCTCGAGCGGCAGCCCCAGCCGTGGGCCCTCTGGGTCGCCGATGCCGCCACCGGGACCGCTACCCGGCTGTGGAAGGCGCCCGAGACGCTCCGCGGCGCTCCGTCCTCGACCCAGGGCGGCACCAACCTTCACTGGGCCGCCGGAAATCGGATTGTTTTTCTCTCCTATATGGATGGCTGGCCCCATTTGTACTCGATTCCAGCGGGCGGCGGAACGCCGCTCCTGCTCACGCCCGGCAACTACATGGCGGAATACATCAGGCTTTCGCCCGACCGGAGGTTCCTGGTCTTTGCCGGCAATGCCGGCAGCGACCCGGACGACATCGACCGCCGTCACGTGGTCAAGGTGCCGGTGGACCGCGCCGCGCCGCAGGTGCTCACCCCGGGCACCGGACTCGAATGGACTCCGGTAGTCCTGGGAGACGGAGCCGTGGCCTACCTCGCCGCTACCCCACAACGTCCCCCGCTCCCTACGGTGCTGCCCACCGCCGGCCGTCCCATCACCATCGGAGTGGAGCGGATCCCCGCGGAGTACCCGGTGGCCGCCCTGGTGACCCCGAAGAAAGTCGTCTTCAAGGCAAGCGACGGGCTCGAGATCCACGGCCAGCTGTTCGAGCGGGCCGGCGGCTCCGCGAAAAAGCCGGCCGTGATCTACATTCATGGCGGCCCGCCCCGGCAGATGCTCCTTGGCTGGCACTATTCCGATTACTACTCCAACGCGTACGCCCTGAATCAGTTCCTCGCCAACCGCGGCTTTGTCGTCCTCTCGGTGAATTACCGGCTGGGCATAGGGTATGGCTTCGAGTTCCACCGGCCCGAGCGGGCCGGCGCCCAGGGCGCGTCGGAGTACCTCGACATCAAGGCGGCGGGCGAATGGCTGCGCGCCCAACCTCAGGTGGACGGCGCCCGGATCGGGGTGTACGGCGGCTCCTACGGGGGCTTCCTCACCGCGATGGCGCTGGCCCGGGATTCCGATCTGTTCGCCGCAGGCGTGGACATTCATGGCGTGCACGACTGGACCGCGGACGGACGGGGCATGGTCAATCGCACCAGCTACGAGGACGTTCCCGATCGGGAGCGCGCCCTGGAGCTCGCCTGGCAGTCATCACCGGTTGCCCTGCTCCGGACCTGGAAGTCGCCGGTGCTCCTCATCCACGGCGACGACGACCGGAACGTTCGCTTCAGCCAGACGGTGGATCTCGCCCGCCGGCTTGCGGCCTTGGGCCTGGAGTACGAAGAGATGATCATCCCCGATGACACCCATCACTTCCAGCGTCACGTCAACTGGGTCCGGGTGGACAGTGCCACCGCCAGCTTCCTCGAACGGAAGCTGATGGGCGCTCCCCGCGCCGCCGCTTCCCCATCACCGAAATAGACTGCCCACTCGCGCTGGTGGCGGACGGCCGGGTCGGGTACGTTACGTCATGCCCGACGTGCAAAACCAACTTCGTACCTCTCTTGCCGAGCGGTACACGATCGAGCGGGAGGTGGGACGCGGGGGCATGGCAACGGTCTACCTGGCCCAGGACCTCCGCCATCACCGCCTCGTCG
>DATECI010000040.1:0-2774 GCA_035286985.1 Gemmatimonadales bacterium | reverse complement strand
GCCCGCCACTAGGCCGGAGGCTTCGGATCATCAGCCGTCCCTCCGAATCGGTCAGGGGCACCGGCGGAGTCAGGGCACGACCCTGGGCGTATCCGATCCCGAGGGCCCGGAGCTTGCGCAGGACCGGTTGGCTGCCGACCTGCTTCGCGATGGTCGAGATGCCCATGCTCCGGCCGATCTGATCGACCGCGCTGATGATGCTGCCGTACACCGGATCCGCAACAACGTCCCGGACGACCTGCCCGCCGATCTTGAGGAAATCCACCGGCAGGGTCTTGAGGTAGGTGAACGACGTCATGCCGTTCCCGAAATCCTCCAGCGCCACTCCGCAGCCGGTGGCCCGGATTCCGGAAAGGAAGCGCACCGTCCGCGCGAGATTGGCCAGCGCGGCGGTCTCGGCGATCTCGAAGCAGAGCGTCCCGGCGGGGATTCCGCCCTTGGATAACAGCTGTTCCACCAGGAGCAGCAAGCTGTCCTCGGCGAGCGCGGACCCGCTCAGATTGATCGAGCAGACCGGCAGCTCGGAGTCCGGATACTCTCGATGCCATTGCCCGAGCAGAGCAATGGTCTCTCGGATCACCCAGCGGTCGATCGCCGGCATGAGGTTGCAGCGGGCCGCCTGAGGAAGGAAGTCGGCGGCGGCCTGGATCCCGCCTTGGCCGTCCGGGAGCCGCAAGAGAATCTCGAAGCGAGGACGCGCCGGGGGCTCGGGCTGCAGCGGGACGATCGGCTGGGCGTACAGCCGGAAGTGCCCCTCATCGACGGCTCGGGCCAGGCGGGTGACCCGCCGCGCCATGGTCTGGGACATGGCGGCCGAGTCTCTTCCGAGTCGCTCTATATGGACCCGATTGCCTCCGCTCTCTTTGGCTGAATAGCAGGCGGCATCGGCGGCCCGCAGCACCGCCGCGATCCCCCCGGCCTCCGCCGTCAGCGGGGTCAGGCCGATGCTCGCGCTGATCGAGAAGGCCTTGCCGTCCCATTCAAAATGAAACTGCTCGACTTCCGCCCGAAGGTTCTCCGCGATCCGTTCCGCCTCGGCCAGCGGACAATTCTCGAGCAGGACTCCGAACTCGTCTCCCCCGAGGCGAGCCAGCGTATCGCGCTTCCGCATGTGACGGCTGAGCAGCGCGCTGAGACCCCGGAGCAGGTCGTCCCCGGCATCGTGGCCCGAGGTGTCGTTGACCAGCTTGAGTCGGTCGAGGTCCAGACACAGGAGCACGTGCTCCCCTGCGGCACCGGCCAGGTCGGTTACCACCCGGGTCAACCGCCGCTCGAACTCCCGGCGGTTGATCAGGCCGGTCAGGACGTCGTGGGTGGCTTCGAAGGAGAGCCGGCGTCCGATCCGGCGCTTCTCGCTCTCATCCTGGATGACGATCACGACCCCGACCGTTGCTCCGAGGCGGTCCCGGACCGGGGCCGCCGAATCGCCGATGGGCACCTCGGTTCCATCCCGGCGGAGCAAGACCACGCCATCTTCCAAA
This sequence comes from Gemmatimonadales bacterium, assembly GCA_035286985.1. GTDB lineage: Bacteria > Gemmatimonadota > Gemmatimonadetes > Gemmatimonadales > GWC2-71-9 > JABFSM01. Next base: position 1,293 of record DATECI010000040.1, on the reverse strand, counting down.
TCGATCGAACGCCCTTCCCCCAAGCAACGCATGGCCGAGTTCGCGACCGGTTGCCGACTAGCCTCGGAGAGGAGGGGCAGCACGGCATCCAGCGACTGCCCCAGGGCTTCCAGAGCGCCCCAGCCGGTCATTCGCTCGGCGACCGGGTTGAGATAAGTGATCCTGCCGGTGGCGTCGGTGGTGATGACGGCATCCCCGATCGAGTCCAGGGTAGCGCGGGCCTGGTCATTATTCCGGGAGCGCTGCTCCTGGGCGCGGCGCCACTGGGTGAGATCGCGCAGCGTCACCAGCGAGTGCGCGTCGGTTCCTTCTCCGAGCGGCCGCCGAGCCAGCTCAACGGGGAATTCGCTCCCATCCCGCCGTTGGGCGAAACAGCTGACCCTCCTGCCTTCGGTCGAGCCTGGCGATCCGCCGTTGGCCTCGAGGTCCGACCCGAGCAGCGGGTGGAAGCGGGTCGGGATGAGCCGGCTCATCGGTTCCCCGCGCAGCTCATTCTCGGTCCAGCCGAGGAAGCGCTCGGCCTCCAGGTTGAGCGCCGTCACCCGCCCGTACCGATCGACCACGACCATGGCATCGGGCGCGGCATCGAGCAGCTGATGAAATTCGCTGGGGGCGAGGGTTTCCATGGATGGAAGAAGAATTTATGAAGAAGTCTATGGGGCCGCATCGCTCCTTGGGCTGAATTGCGGACTAGTCCCAAGGGTTACCTCACCCCTGCTAATGGCACCTCCCCCGGTTCGCATCATACACGATCCCGCTGGTCGCCAGGAACGCCGACCGCCACTCCTCGGCGCCCAGGGTGAGAATCAGGACCCCGAACCGGCCCTGCACCCGGGCGGCGCTGTTCGGGCGGGCCGGGTCACCGAACCCGCGCAGCTCGGCACCGCCGGTTCCCACCACGATCTGGACCATGCCCCGGGTGGAATCCACCAGCCCGGCCGGGCTCATGGGAAGGAAGCGCTCGTAACTATGGTCGTGGCCGTTCAGGATCAGGTCGGCGCCCCCGTTGTACAGCAGCTCCCAGAACACGGCGATTCGGCTATCGGACCCGTGCATTCCCGAGGAGAACCGGGGATTGTGCCAGTAGGCCACGGTGCACTTCTTCGGATTGGCCTTGAGATCTGCGGCGAGCCAGTCGAGCTGGGCTTTGCGCTCCGCGGCGGTGAAGACACCGTTCACCACGATCTGGACCATGCCCCGGGTGGAATCCACCAGCCCGGCCGGGCTCATGGGAAGGAAGCGCTCGTAACTATGGTCGTGGCCGTTCAGGATCAGGTCGGCGCCCCCGTTGTA
>DATECI010000039.1:0-3669 GCA_035286985.1 Gemmatimonadales bacterium | reverse complement strand
CGCCCCACCCACCGCACCGCGCGCCACACCGCCCCCCCTGAAAGGAGGAAGCCTCATGGCTCCACCACCCAATGACTCGCCCCTCCCCCAGCCAACGGAGAAACCACCGTTGGGACAGCGCTTCTTCGACAATGTGTTGCTGCTGCTCGCGCTCGGCACACTCATCATGTTCGTGGTGTTCACCGGCTGGGGAATGTGGGAGATCCTCAGCATGCCCCAGGCCACCCTTCCCTGAGAGGTCCCGATGCTGACCAAAGTCCATACCGGACTCGATCCGGTGCCGGGCATCTGGTGGAAGCCGGCGCACAAGGCCGAGAAGATCTGGGTTGCCATCGCCTTCGCCTGGTGCATGGTGCTCTTCGCCATGATGCCGCTCTGGCACTGGAAGGGGGGGCAGAACCCCTCGGGGGTCCGGCGCCGGGTAGAGCCCAAGGCCTTCTATGCTCGCACCCTCGCATTCGCCAATCAGTATAAGGTCGGCGAGGACCAGGGGCTCCCGATCGTCCAGCCCCCGCCGGGTGCGGACGTCTACCTGGTGGGCCTCGCCTTCCAGTGGTACCCGATCCTCCAGCTCGAGCGAGGCAAGGAGTACATGCTGCATCTGTCCTCGCTGGACGTAAACCACGGGTTCTCGCTCTACCCTCTCAGTGTGAACTTCCAGGTCGTGCCGGGGTACGATTACGGTCTCCGGATCACCCCCACTACGGCGGGCGACTTCCGCATCATCTGCAACGAGTTCTGCGGGATCGGCCACCACACCATGGTCGGGCGGGTGATCGTTGTGGATGAGGCCGGGAGGCCGGTGGCCGACAACGGGAGCGCTCGGATTCGCTCGGGAGGCACGCCATGACCGCGCCAGCCCTGTCTCTCTTTCGAACCTGCCCGGTGACCGGGCGCCGGATTCACGCCGAGGCCGAACGCCTCGTCAAGGCTAACGCGGTGGTTGCCGTCGTCGCCCTGCTGGTGGGGGCCACGGCTGCGCTGCTGCTCGCGTTGACCCGGTGGCAGGCGGTGCATCTCCTGCCGGACGTCTGGTATTACCGGCTCCTGGGCATCCACGGCATGAACATGCTCATCTTTTTCATCATCTACTTCGAGATGGCGGTGCTGTGGTTTGCCAGAACGGTGCTGCTCAACGCCCGGCCCGCCGCACCGAAGCTCGGCTGGATGAACTTCGGGCTGATGACCGTGGGCACGCTGCTGGTCGAGTGGGCCCAGTGGACCGGGCGGGCAGATGTCCTGTTCACCTCCTATCCCCCGCTCAAGGCTCATCCGCTGTTCTACCTGGGAGTGATCCTCTTTGCGGTCGGTGCGCTCCTGGTGGTCAGCCAATTCTTCGCCACCATCCTGATCGCCAAACGCGAGAAGTCCTATGCCGGCTCCATGCCGCTGGTCGTCTATGGGGCCGTCACGGCGGCCATCATCGCCGTCATTACCCTCCTTCATGGCGCCCTGATCTACATCCCGACCTTTCTCTGGTCGCTCGGCCTGATCCCCTCGGTGGATCCGCAAATCTACCGGATGATCTGGTGGGGGCTGGGGCACTCGTCCCAGCAGATCAACGTGGCCGCGATGGTGGCCATCTGGTACCTGCTCGGCGCGCTCACCGTGGGTGCGACGGTCCTGAACGAGAAGGTGAGCCGCTCGGCGTTCGTGCTTTATATCCTCTTCATCTCGCTGGCCTCGGCGCACCACTTGCTCGTGGATCCGGGCTTCGGCCCGGCCTGGAAGATCGTGAACACCTCCTATTTCATGTACCTGGCGGTGCTCGCGTCCATGGTGCACGGATTCACCGTACCGGCGGGAATGGAGCTCGGGATGCGGCTGCGGGGCTTCACCCAGGGCCTCTTCGGATGGCTGCGCCGGGCACCCTGGGGTGACCCCGGCTTCTCCGCGCTGGTCTTGTCGATCGTGGTGTTCGGGTTCTTCGGGGGCATCACCGGGGTAACCATCGGGACCGAGCAGATCAACATCATCGCCCACAACACCCTGCGGGTCCCCGGCCATTTTCACGCCACGGTGGTAAGCGGTACGGCGGTGGCGTTCATGGGCGCCACCTACTATCTGCTGCCGCTGATCTTTCGCAGGAAGGTCGCCTTCTGGAAGCTCGCCAAGGTCCAGCCTTACCTGTTCGCCGGCGGCCTGCTGCTGCTCGAGTTCGGGATGACCTTCGCCGGCAGCTTCGGGGTACCGCGCCGCCACTGGGACATCTCGTTTTCCCAGGCGCCGTTCGACGTGCAGTTCAATCCGGCCGTGGACCTGTTCCTCGCCATGGTGGGAATCGGCGGCATCCTGGCGGTAACCGGCGCGCTGGCGTTCATCCTGATCGCCGTGAAGTCGGTGTTCTTCGGCGAGCCGGTGACCGAGTTCCCGCGCGGTGCCAATTTCCGGGGAATTCCCCAGGGACTCACCAGCCCGCCGGGGTATCCCGCGAACGCCGATGAGCTGAACCAGGCGCTCCACGCTCCGGGGCGGGGCATTGCCGGGGCGACGCCCGGCACCCTGGTGCTGGTCGGGGTCTTTCTCCTGGCCTTCATGCTGTACTATTTCACCAACTGGAAGCTGCTCAGCTTCCTCTGGAAGATCGGATGACCGAGCCGCGCAGCGGCCGGCCTGGCGCCGCGGCGCTTGCTCTGCTTGTGATCCTGGCGATCACGGCAGGGTGGTGGGCCCTGGCGCTCTGGCCGGCCGGCCCGGTCCCCCCGGAATGGCTGGTGCGGACCCGGGCCGCCTGCTTCGGTTCGGTGCGCGGCGGTCTGCCGGATGTGGGGGGATGGATTCTCCTGATCGGGCAGCCGCTGGGGATGGTCGGCTTCCTGCTCGCGGTGTGGGGCGACGCGCTCCGGGCTGATCTCGGCCGGATGCGGACGGATCGAGGGTGGCGGCTCGCCGGGCTGGGCCTGGCAGCCGCCGCGCTCGTCGGTGTCGTTACGGTGGTCCGCCGGGTGGGCACTGCCGCAGCCATCGAGTCGGCCCAGCGCACCATCAGTCCGGGGATCCCAACCCGAATCGACGTCGACCCGCCCCCAATCGCGCTGATCGACCAGTACGGCCGACGCGCTGCACTCGCCGAGTTCTCGGGGCACCCCACGCTTCTGGGGTTCGCCTACGGCCATTGCCGCACGGTCTGCCCTCTCCTGGTTCACGACCTCCGGGCCGCCCGCGCCGAAACCAACCGCCCCGAGGTGCCGATCCTCATCATAACGCTCGATCCATGGCGCGACACGCCGGACCGCCTCTCGTCCCTCGCGTCCCAATGGAGGATGGAGGGGGAGGACCGGGTGCTCTCGGGCAGCATCACCGAAGTGGAAGCGACGCTGAACCGGCTCGGCATCGGGCGCCGCCGCGACGGGATCACGGGAGACATCGACCACGTTGGTACCGTGATGCTCCTGGATGAGCGGGGTAGGATCGCCTGGCGGCTGGACGGAGGATGGGGCGGGGTGAGGGCTCTGTTGGCACCTGGACGAGGCGATTGAGGAAGCGGCCGCGACGCACTCGAACTCGTCAGCCAGCCGCGGCCAGAAGGACCATGCTCGAACGAACGACCCACTTTGCGATCGCGGTGGGTCGCAGGTGAACCCGGACCGGTTGGCGAAGCTCGCTTGACAGCATCCCCTTCCCCGCGCGCGGCCAAATCGTTCGACCGGGCCATCGTGGAGGGGCCGA
>DATECI010000038.1:0-3934 GCA_035286985.1 Gemmatimonadales bacterium | reverse complement strand
GGTTCTTCGAGCCGGTGGAACTGAGGGTCTATGGCTCCTCCGGCTCAGACTGGGTGGGATTGAGGTTGGTGGCGACTGGAGAGTCCATCCAGCCGCTGGCCGGACCCATCGCTCGGGCCGGCTGGGGCTTCGAGTATCTGGCTCGGGACGGCCTCCCGGCCCTGGCCCCGGAAGAGGTTGCTGCGGTGGGATTCCGGATCGCCACTCCGGTCGAGCGGGGACTTCCCGCCAGCGTGAGCGGGTTCGTGGCCCTACGGGGAGGATGGTAATGGATCCGGCCCAGAACATCCGAGGGATGGCGCTCCTCCTGGCCATCGTTGGGCTGACCAGTCTTGGCGCCATCACGATTACCGGATTCCTCCTGGCGCGGGCCGAGCGACAGGCCGGGCGGGCTGCGGTGGCGCGAGTGCAGGCGCGAGGGGCGGCCGACGCGGCGCTTACCGAAGCACTCCTTGGGTGGCCTGAGATTCGAACCCCCGTCGCAGTCGGAGCAGAAACTCAGCTGGTGGTTGTGACGGTCCCGGGACCGGCGGAAGGGACTGCAACGCTTCGCTCACTCGGGGGACCGGTTTTCGCATTGCACGGCGAGGGAGTTCGCCGGGATCGAGGCGGGAGTGCAATCGGATTCGTCGAAACGGAACTGCTGGTTCTGCTGGATTCCGCAGGGCCGGATTCACTCGTGCGGCCGCGAGTTTATCCGCGCGGGTGGAGGATTCTGCCCTAAGCGTTGCGAAACGGCCCCTGCCCTCCTGTTGGGCCGGGTTGTCGGGGCATCTGGACCCATGTCCTAACGTATTTTCCCACAATGGTTTGCAGCCGTGTAATCGGCTGATGGCATAGCCGTTGCCCGCTCCGGTTTGATCCGGGTGCAAGGCCGAGCAGGGCGGTCAGGCGGTCGGGCGGTCAGCGGGTCACACGCGCAAGGTCTAAGTTCCGCCGCCTGAAACACTTGCTTGCTGTTACCTCAACCCCTATTGTAGATAGGCAAAGGGCTGCACCCTCCTCGCCGCAAACAGGAACAACGATGGCCTTGTTCAACCGGACGCGGACGTCGGTCGGCCTGGATATCGGTAGCGGGCAGATCAAGCTGGCGGTCATATCCCACGGGAGCGGCGAGCCGGTTCTGACCAAGGTCGCATTCGCCCCGCTCGTGGACGATGCGATCGTGGAAGGCGAGGTCATGGACCCCGGAATCGTGGCCGACGCGGTGCGGGGACTCTTCCAGAATTCGGGAATCAAGCCGAAACAGGTAATCACGGCGGTGGGTGGTCGCGACGTGATTATCAAGAAGATCCCGATGGATCGGATGAAAGAATCCGAGGCCCGGGAGGTCATCCGGTGGGAAGCGGAGCAGCACGTTCCCTTCGACATGGACAACGTCGAGCTGGATTTCCAGATCCTCGATCCCCAGGGGGAAGGGCTCCAGATGACGGTCCTCCTGGTGGCGGCCAAGCGGGAGCTGATCGATCACAAGATCGCCCTCCTCTCGGAGGTCGGCGTGGGGCCCAGCATCATCGACGTGGATTCCTTTGCCCTGCACAATGCCTTCGAGTTGAGCTATCCGGAGGGGATGAGTGGGGTGGTCGGACTGGTGAACATCGGCCACGAGATGACCAACATCAACATCCTGGACGAAGGTATCCCGGTCCTCACCCGGGATCTTCCGGTCGGGACACGGCGGTTTCGGGAAGATCTCCAGCGGGAACGGGGGTTGTCTGCCGTGGAGGCGGACCAGCTCCTGCAAGGCTTCGAGACCAGCGAGGTGCTCACGCCGTTCCTGCAGAGCCGGGGCGAAGAGCTGGCCGTCGGCATCGAACGCGCGGCGGCGTTCCTCCAGACCGCGGCCCGTTCCTCGAGCGCGCTCTCGCGGCTGTACACCTCAGGCGGAGGCGCCCGGATTCCCGGGCTGACCAAGACCCTGGCCGACCGCCTTCGACTCCCGGTCGAAATGGCCAACCCGCTCAAGCGGCTCCAGGTGGACCCAGGGGCTTTCGACGGAATGAACATCGACCAAGTCGCGCCGCTGCTCATGCTCCCGGTGGGGCTGGCGCTTCGGACCGCGGCCTGATCCGCCCATGATCACGATCAATCTCAAACCCGGCGCCAAGCGCACCAAAGCAGGGCCGGGATTTGCCGATGCGCTGGCGGGTCTCAAGACCCTGCCCAGCCGAATCAAGGATCCGTGGCCGATGGCCGCGGTCGTCACGTGGGTGGCAGTCGCTGGCTTTCTCGGCTGGGTTTGGATCGGCTCGGCGGTAACCATGGGTAGGCTCGAATCGGAGCTGGCAGCCAAGCGGGCCGAACATCGCCGAAATCGGGTGGCGCTTGCCGAGAAGCGGCGCGCCGAAGCGGCCCGGGATTCGGTGGTGACCCAGATCGCTACGATTCGCCTGGTGGATGGCGACCGGTACGTCTGGCCCCACATCCTGGATGAGGTGGCCCGGACGCTCCCCCCCTACACTTGGCTCACCGATCTTCAGCCGACTGGCGCCCCGGTCTCTCTGGACACCGCGGCCGTGGCGCCCGCTCCGGTGGCGGTTCAGATCATGGGCCGCACGATGGATATCGGGGCGTTCACCAGGTTCATGCGGCAGCTCGAGGATTCGCCGTGGCTGAACGAGGTCACGGTGATTTCCACCGGTACCGAGATCGACCACGGCCGCGCCGTCACTGTGTTCACTCTGAAGGCAAGCTACGTCCGGGCCAAGCCCGAGACGAGGCCCGTCCGAGGCGACTGAGCCATGGCGCTGCTCGATTCTCCTCGCAACAAGGCCCTTTTGGGCATTGTCTTCGCCCTGCTGCTCGGGTACGTGGTCTACAGCGGGGAAGGCCTCGCCACCTTCGGCCTTTCCGGGCTCCGAGCCAAACGAGCGGCGGTGACCGCCGCGCGAGATTCCATCGCACTCATGGCTGCGCAAAACGACAGCGTGCGGCGGGAGCTCGCGACCGGCTCCCGGGCAGATCTCGAGAAGAAAACCGAGGCTTACCGGGGTACTCTGGAAACGCTGCGGCAGCTGGTGCCTGATCGGGGCGAGGTTCCCGGCCTCATTGATGCGATTTCGGCGCGGGCCAAGTCCCGGAGAGTCCATTTGGCCGTGTTCAATCCGGACCCGGTGGAACCCGGCCCTGCCCCGTTCGACACCTACCGTTACAAACTGTCCGTGATCGGCCACTACGATCAGATTGGAGCCTTCCTAGCCGACGTCGCCGGGCTGCGCCGGATCATCGTTCCGGCGGAGGTCTCCCTGATTGCCGCGAATCCCGCCTCGGCGCGCGCACTCGGTGATACGTCGAGCGCGATGCTGGAGGCGAAGCTCACCGTCAAGACTTACGTCAAGGCCGGTCCGGAGGGAGGCGCTTCCCGTGCTCCGTAACGACCGGATGGCTGTGCTGCTGATCCTGACCCTTGCCGGGTGCGGGGGCGGCGGAGGGGGACAAAACGAGGGCGTCAGCCCACCGCCCTCGGTCGAGGATGAAGCCCCGGCCGCACCGGCGCCCCAGGGTGCGGCGGTTGAGAAACCGGCGCCGCTTGATTCCTCGCTCATCCCGGAGCCCGGACAGGAGTTGGTGCGGGAGACGTTCAGTTACGGCGGCGGAAGCCGCGATCCGTTCGCCTCGCTGCTCGAGGGTCGCGGGATCGGGCCGGAGCTCGGGGACCTCGATCTGGTTGGCGTGATTTACGTCGAGCGGGACGCCGAGAGCAGTGCGGTCGTGCTCCGGGACCGGGTGAGCGGCAGGCAGTACACCGCGAAGGAAGGCGAACGGGTGGGCCGAGCCCGGGTCAGCAGCATCGGCGCGAGATCGGTGACCTTCACAGTCGATGACTTCGGGACGCAGCGCGAGGTGACGCTGTCGCTCCGCAAGCGGGAGGACGTGCCATGATCCGAGGTTCCTGGTCGCTGCTCTTGAGCGCCGTCCTGGTGGCGCCGCCGGG
>DATECI010000037.1:0-6368 GCA_035286985.1 Gemmatimonadales bacterium | reverse complement strand
GGGGGGGGAGCTCCGGTGACGGCTTGCCGGCCTGGAGAGCGGAAGACCGGGGCTCGCCCCGGCGAGCAGGTCGGCAACCGACGTGTGCTCGAAGAAGTCCCCCACCGCTTCGGCGATGTCTTTCCAGCGATGGTGGGCCAGGCAGGGGTGGGCCCCGCCGCAGTCGGGCCGTCCAATCAGGCAACGGCGCGCGGCGACCGGCTCGAAGGGAGCGATAACCCGAGCCAGCACCAGGCGTTCCGGCCGATCGGCCAGCCGGAATCCGCCTTTGGGTCCGCGGGTGGAGCGCAGCACCCCGGCCTGGACCAGGCCGTGGAGCGTCTTGGAGAGGTAGTTGCGCGGACAGGCGAGCCCGGTCGCGACGTCCTCGACCCGCACCGGCCCGTGGCCGTCATGCTCGGCGACGTAGAGGACCGCGCGGATGGCGTACTGGGAAGTGCTGTTCAGCCACATGGGCCGCCCCGCCCCTGGTTTATCTTGTAAAGATCATGACGATATGATAAAAGTTTCGCAAGGCCCCCCGTCAATGCCACTCCTGGAGCGGCTCCCCCGCCGCCTCCTCCGGGTGCTCGACGCCGGTGCCAACTGGTGCTACGGGTGGCGCTGGAATCCGTTCCACCAGGCCGGCACCCTGGCCGTGGTGATGCTGCTGGTGCTCCTTGGTACCGGGCTGTACCTGGTGGTGTACTACCGGTTGGGGGCGCCCTTCGCCTCGGTTTCCCGCCTGACGGCCGACCCCTGGCTCGGGGCCTGGATGCGTACCCTCCACCGCTACGCCACGGACGTGTTCGTTCTCGCCGCGTCGGTGCACGCGGTCCGGATGCTCGCCCAGGGTCGCAGCTGGGGGCCCCGCACCTTGGCCTGGGTTTCCGGCCTGTTGCTCCTCGGCGCTGGCCTGGTGTGCGCGTGGACCGGTTACGTGATGGTCTGGGACACCTTCGGCGAGCGGCTCGCCCTCGAAGGGGGCCGGCTGTTCGACAAGCTGCCGATCTTCTCTGAGCCTCAAAGCCGGATCTTCGCGGGCGGCGGCCCGGTGCCCAGCGCCTTCTTCTTCGTCAACCTCTTCATCCATATCGCCCTGCCGCTCGGCCTGGGGGCCGCCCTCTGGCTCCACGTCTCTAGGCTCGCGCGCCCGGTGCTCCTCCCGCCCCGCCGCATTACCTGGGGCAGCATCGGAGCGCTGCTGATCGGTTCCGTCCTGTTCCCGGCCCCGCTGGGTCCAGTTGCGGACCCGTTCCGGCTGGCCGAATCCACTCCCACGGACGTGGTGGTCGCATGGTGGTTGCCCATCTCGGAGCGGCTTCCGGCCGGCGTCGCCTGGAGCGTCGGGCTCGGCTTCATGCTGGCGGTTCTGCTGGTGCCGCGCCTCACCCGGCGACCCCGCGAGGGGACCTGGGCTCCCAGCGGGGTGGACCCCCGGCTCTGCACCGGATGCAACCAGTGCCCGCAGGATTGCCCGTGGGAAGCGATCACGATGGTCGGGCGCACCGATGACCGGCCCATCTTGGTGGCCCACGTGGACCCGGCCCGCTGCGTGAGCTGCGGCATCTGCGCCGGATCGTGCGCCCCGATGGGCGTTGGCCCGCCCGGCCGTACCGGACGGGATCAGGTGGCCGTCCTGCGCGCCACCATCCTCACCGACCTCGCCGCGGCGGGGGGCACGCCGATGATCGCAGTGTGCTGCGCGCGAGCGCCCGGCGGGCACGTCGCGGCCCTTCGCGCCCGGGGGGTCCGCATCCATCCGGTTTCCTGCGTCGGCAACCTGCACTCGTCGGTGATCGAACTGCTGGTGCGCGCGGGCTCGCCCGGAGTCATCGTGTGCGGTTGCCCGCCCCGGGACTGCGCCGGGCGCGAGGGCCCCAAGTGGCTTCTGGAACGACTGTTCCATGAGCGCGAGGCCGAGCTACCGCCCCGGGTGGATCGCCGTCGGGTCCGGGTCGTGACGCTCGCGCCGGGCAATCTCGGGGAGACGCTGGTCGAGTTCGACGCCTTCGTGCGGGAGCTCGAGGCGGCGGGGCGGCTCGCTGGGGATGTCTACGACGACCTCGACCCTGAGTGTGAGCCCGTGCCGCTGGAGGAGTCGGCGTCATGATCGCGCCACGCCTCCTGCGTCGAGGGGTGGTCGTGTTCGTCGCCACCACGCTCGGACTCACCCTGTTAGCCTGGGTGTCGGCCCTGCCGCTGGCATTCCACCCGCCCGCCATGGCGCGGTTGCGGCTTTCCTGGAGCGCCCAACCTGAGCGCATCGAGACCTGTCGCACGCTCTCTGCAGAGGAACTCGCGGAGCGCCTGGAGCACATGCGCCAGCGGGTCGAGTGCGAGGGAAGGTTCGCGACTTATTCGCTCCGAGTGGAGCTGGACCGCCGGATGGCCGGCGAGGTTGTGGTGAAGGGCGGGGGGCTCCGCCAGGACCGCCTCCTGCACCTGCTCCGGGAATTCGCCGTGCCGCCAGGCCCCCACCGGTTGCGGGTAACCTTCACGCGCCGCGAGCAGCCCGCTGACGACTCTACTGCGGTGGTTGGGGCGGCGCCGGTGCCCTCATCCGAGGCCGACACGGGGCTGTATGCCGGCCGGGCCCAACGGGAAGTCGCCGAGCGGGCCCGGCGAGGGCAAGCTGCGATTCCCGGCCAGCTCGCGCTTGATACTTCGTTGGTGTTCGCCCCGGGGCGGGTCGTCCTGGTCACCCTGGGTGCCGGCCACCGGATGCTGGAGCTCCGCACCGAAGCGACCCCGCCCCGGTGAGCGCCGCTGATCGCAGCGTCCGGCGTTGGCTCATCTGGTCCGCGGCCGCAGTAGCGCTCGCCGTGGCGGTCGGCGGCATCACCCGCCTCACTGAGAGCGGGCTGTCGATCACGGAGTGGCGGCCAGTATCGGGCGTCCTGCCCCCCCTCTCGGGCGCCGAGTGGGATGCGGCCTACCAACGCTACCTCCAGATCCCCGAGGCGCAGACCGTGCACCGGGGGATCACCCTCGGCCAATTCCAATCGCTCTTCTGGTGGGAGTGGGTGCACCGCTTGCTCGCCCGAGCCGTGGGGCTGGTGCTGGCCATCCCGTACTTCTTCCTCCTTCTGAGGCGCCGCATCCGGTCGGCCCACCGGCTTCGCTTGTTGCTGCTTCCCCTCCTCGCCGCGGCCCAGGGAGCGCTCGGTTGGTACATGGTGAAGAGCGGATTGGCGGAGCGCAACGACGTGAGCGCATATCGGCTGACCGCCCACCTGGGCCTGGCGCTGGTCATCTATGTGATTTGCGTCTGGACCGCCCTCGACCTGGGCAAGTCGCTCCCGGCGACTGACCAGCCCGCCAACCGTCCTCACCGGGGCGTACTCGCCGGAGTGGGCTTGGCGCTCCTCACCATGCTGTCGGGTGGCTTCGTGGCCGGACTCGATGGCGGGAAGGTGTACAACACCTTTCCGCTCATGGGCGGCCGCCTCGTTCCCCCTGGGTACCGGCTGTATGCGTCCTGGTGGCGCGATGCGTTCGAAAACCCGGTGGCGGCCCAGTTCCATCACCGAGTGATCGCGGTCGGCACTACCCTGGTGCTGCTGGCGTTAGCCTGGGCGACCACTCGGCAGAATGCCCCCGCGCCATTGCGCCGGGCTTTGTCCCTGCTGGCAGTAGCCGTGGTCGCGCAGGTGGCCCTCGGCATCGCGACCCTGCTCCTCGCGGTGCCGCTCGGGCTCGGCGTGCTGCACCAGCTCATGGGGCTCGCGGTGCTGACGGCGGCCCTGGTCGCGGCCCACCGAACCGGGCAGTCGATGGCGTAACAGCCGGCTGGGGTGAGCTACCCCTCCATCACTCCGGGTTGCCCTCTTCACGGCATCGCACCAGTTTTGTCACCCCGGGGCACTTCCGTCCGGTTGCCCCGGCACCCCATTCTCCCTGAGCAGGTCCGCCATGCTTCCCTCTCGCATGTTTCTCAGCCTGTCGCTCCCCACAGTCCTCACTCTTACGCCTGCCCAACCGATCGCCCCGACCCTGGAATCGAGCGGTCTGAGTGCCCAGCCCACCCGGGTAAGCGCCCTCGCGCCGGTTACCCTCGATTCGGCCCTGCTCGCCGGCTATCGCTGGCGGAACATCGGCCCCGACCGCGGGGGCCGCTCGATCGCGGTGAGCGGGGTCAAGGGCCGCCCCAACGAGGCCTACTTTGGTGCCACCGGTGGCGGCCTCTGGAAGACGACCGACGGCGGCGAGAACTGGGCCCCCGTGACCGATGGGCTCATCACCAGCGCATCGGTGGGTGCGGTGGCGGTGAGTGAGACCAATCCCGATCTCGTTTACATCGGCACCGGCGAGACCTGCATCCGCGGCAACATCATGCCGGGCGACGGCGTCTACAAGAGCACCGACGGTGGCAAGACCTGGAGCCACATCGGGTTCCGCGAGTCCCATGGCATCTCCAAGATCCGGATCCATCCGGCCAACCCCGATATCGTCTTCGTCGCCTCGTTCGGGAAGTACAGCGCGCCGAGCCAGGAGCGGGGCGTGTTCAAGAGCGCCGACGGCGGCAAGACCTGGCGCAAGGTGCTGTACCGTGACGACCGGACCGGGGCAGTCGACATCTCGATTGACCGCACCAATCCGAATGTGATCTACGCCGCGCTCTGGGAGGCGTTCCGCAAGGAGTACACGATGTCGAGCGGAGGGCCGGGAAGCGGGCTCTTCAAGAGCACCGACGGCGGCGAAACCTGGGCCGAGATCACCCGGAATCCCGGGATGCCGGGGGGCGTGGTCGGTCGGATCGGTGTGGCGGTCTCGGGCGCCAACTCGAACCGGCTGTACGCGCTGGTCGAGAACGAGAAGGGCGGGCTCTTCCGGAGCGACGACGCCGGCGCCACCTGGACCCTGGTCAACGAGAACCGGGCCATCCGGCAGCGGGCCTTCTACTACACCCACCTCTTCGCCGATTCCAAGAATGCGGACGTGGTCTATATGCAGAACACCTCCATGTTCCGCTCCGCCGATGGCGGCAAGACGACGACTAATGTCGGGCAGGGGACCCACGGCGACCACCACGATCTCTGGATCGACCCCGACGACTCGGCCCACCTGGTGGTCGGCAACGACGGCGGTGGCGCGGTGTCGACCAACACCGGGGGGCGCTGGACCGCCCAGGACTACCCGACCGAGCAGTGGTATCACGTCATCACCACCAAGCACATTCCCTATCACGTCTGCGGCTCGCAGCAGGACAACTCCACCCTCTGCATCCCGTTCAACTGGAACCTGGGCGGCGCCCGGTTCGGCTTCGGCGGCGGTGCCGGAGGTGGGGCTGGGCCTCCCCGCGATCCGACCGCCGGCGGGATGGCCTTCGCCTACGTCGCGGGCGGCGGTGAGCCCGGATATATCGCGCCCGACCCGCTCGATCCCGACATCTTCTACAGCGGCACCAACAACGGCCGCTACCTGGACAAGTTCAACCGCCGGCTGGGAACCTCCCGAGAGGTGAATCCCTATCCCTGGTTCTACTCGGGCGAGCCCGCGAAGGACATCCGGGAACGCTGGCAGTGGACCTTCCCGATCATCTTCTCGCCGGTGGACCCGAAGACGCTGTACGTCTCCTCCCAGCGGCTCTGGAAGACAGCCGACGGGGGCCGCACCTGGAGCGCGCTGAGCGGCGACCTGACCCGGCATGACCCGGCCACGATGGGTCACTCCGGTGGCCCGATCACTGGTGACATGAATGGTCCCGAGGTCTACGCCACCATTTTCTCGGTAGGACCCGGCAAGCGGGACGTGAACGTGATCTGGACCGGGTCCGACGACGGGCTGGTGCACGTGACCCGGGACGGCGGAAAGATCTGGAGCAATGTCACCCCGAAGGAGATGCCCGACTTCGGCCGGGTGAGCCAGATCGACGCCTCGAGCTTCGAGTCGGGCACGGCCTACCTCTCGGTCCGCCGGCCCCTCCTCGACGATTTCTCACCCTACATCTTCAAGACCAGCGACTTCGGCCGGACCTGGACCAGGATCGTAACCGGAATCCGGCCCGACGCCTACGTACATGCGGTACGGGAGGACCCCACCCGGCGCGGGTTACTGTACGCCGCCACCCAGCACGGCGTGTACCTCTCGTACGACGATGGCGCTTCGTGGCAATCCCTCACGCTCAACCTGCCCGACGTGCCGGTGAGCGACCTGGTGGTCGAGGGTAACGAGCTCGTCATCGCCACCCACGGACGCGGTTTCTGGGTGCTCGACAACATCGCGCCGCTCCGCCAGGTCACTCCGGAGGTCCTGGCGAAGGGAGCCCATCTCTTCACCCCCCCGCCGGGCCTGCGCTCGGGGACCGGAATAACGGTCAGCTGGATGCTGAAGACCGCGCCCACCATGCTTCGGCTCGAGATCCTGGATTCCACCGGAACGGTTCT
>DATECI010000036.1:0-6294 GCA_035286985.1 Gemmatimonadales bacterium | reverse complement strand
CGGGTCCAGCTGGACAAGATCCAGGGAATCCGGCGGACCCTCCCGGCGTTGCGCCACGTCATCGGCTTCGACGCCGGCCTCGATGGCCCGGACGTCATCGGATTCGACCAGCTGCTCGACAGGGGACGGAGGGCCGTGGCCAAGCACCCGGCGTGGCGGGAAGAAGCGCTCCGGGCCGCACCGCACGATCTGGCCACCCTGATCTACACCTCCGGCACGACGGGGGACCCTAAGGGCGTCATGCTCACCCACGGGAACCTCGCCTCCAACGTAGCGGCCTGCCTCGAAATCCTGCCGGTTTCCGAGCGGGACGAGTGCCTCTCGCTCCTGCCGCTGTCCCACATTTTCGAGCGGATGGCCGGCCACTACCAGATGTTCGCAGCGGGCGTGGTGATCAACTACGCCGAGAGCATCGAGCAAGTCTCCCAGAACCTGCTGGAGGTGCGTCCCACGATCTGCTGCGCGGTGCCGCGGCTGTATGAGAAGATCTACGCTCGGGCCTTCGAGGCCGCATCTTCCGGGCCGGCCCTCAAGAAGAAGCTTTTTTTCTGGGCCAAACGGGTTGGCGCCGAGTGGACCGACCGGCGCCTCTCCGGCAAGGTAATTCCAATGGACCTCAAGCTGGCCCGGCTGGTGGCCGACCGGCTGGTGTTTTCCAAGCTGCGCGCCCGGATGGGGGGCCGGCTCGCCTTCTTCGTGTCGGGAGGGGCACCTCTTTCTCCCGAGATCGCCAAGTTTTTTTATGGAGCCGGGCTTCGCATTCTCGAAGGCTATGGCCTCACGGAAACCTCTCCCGTGATATCGGTCAATACTCCGGAACACCTCAAAATCGGGACCGTAGGGCGCCCGATTCGCGACGTCGAGGTTCGCATCGCGGAGGACGGCGAGATCCTGACCCGGGGCCCGCACGTCATGCGGGGCTACTACAACAAGCCGGAAGCGACCCGGGAAGTCCTGGACCCCGATGGGTGGTTCCATACCGGCGACATCGGCGAGATCGATCTGGAAGGCTTTCTCAAGATCACCGATCGGAAGAAGGACCTGATCGTGACGGCGGGTGGAAAGAACATCGCGCCGCAGCCGATCGAGGGACTGCTCAAGCTGAACCGGTTCATTTCCAATGCGGTCCTGCTGGGGGACCGGCGGAAGTTCCCGATCGCGCTCTTGGTCCCCAATTTCGATCGGCTGGAAGCCTGGGCGCGGGAGACGGGCCTGCGATGGTCCTCTCGGGAAGAGCTCGCGGGGCGGCCCGAAGTCGAGGTCCATCTGGCAGGCGAGGCGCGGAAGACCCTGCGCGACCTGGCCCAGTACGAGGTGCCGAAACGCTTCCTGGTGCTGGATGAGGATTTTTCGATCGAGCGGGGCGAGCTCACCCCCAAGCTGTCGGTCCGGCGGAAGATCGTCGAGCAGCATTACGCCGATCGCATCGAGGCGGCGTATGCGGAGGCCGAACGGGCCGGCGGGCCTGTCCGCACCGGGTAGCTCGAGCTATTTTCCTCCCTCCCCCCATCCCCGAGGTTTCCTTGGTACGACTACTACCCCGGGACCAGCGGTTCTTCGCCCTGTTCACCTCGGTCGCCACGCTCAACGTGGAGGCCGCGAAGACCCTCCGCGAGCTATTCGAGGCCCCGCCCGAGCGGCGGGCCTACCTGGTCGACACCATCAAGCGGCTCGAGCACCAGGCGGACGACATCACCCACGAGCTGGTTACCCGGCTTGACAAGAGCTTCATCACTCCGCTTGACCGTGAAGACATTCACATGCTCGCGTCCCGGCTCGACGACGTGCTGGACCGGATTGACGGGACGACCCGTCGGGTAGCCATCTTCCGGGCCGAGGCCGCTCCCACCGGCGCCGTCATTCTGGCCGACGTGATCTTCCGGGCCACCGAGCAGCTCCTCGAGGCGGTGAAAGTCCTCGAGCACGGCAAAGCCGGCGTGGTCATCAAGGCGTGCATCGAGGTGAAGCGGCTCGAGGAAGAGGGTGACGCGGCGTATTCGGAGTGGCTGGGACGGTTGTTCGACGAGGAGAAGGATCCGATCGTGCTGATGAAGTGGAAGGAGATCTACGATACCCTGGAGAAGACGCTGGACCAAGCGGAAGACGTAGCGAACGTCCTCGAGTCCATCGCGATCAAGCACTCCTGACCATGTCGGCTCCCGTCGCCCTGGTCCTTTTCATCATCGTGGTTGCCCTGGTCTTCGATTTCATCAACGGATTTCACGACGCGGCCAACTCCATCGCGACGGTGGTCGGCACCCGGGTGCTCTCTCCCGGCATTGCGGTGCTCTGGGCGGCGTTCTTCAACTTCGTCGCGGCGTTCCTGTTCAGCACCGGCGTCGCCAAGACCATCGGGGCGGGTCTGGTCAAGCCGGCGGTGCTGGATTCCACGCTGGTCCTCGCCGCCCTGATCGGCGCGATCGCCTGGAACCTCATTACCTGGTGGCTCAAGCTTCCCACCTCGAGCTCCCACGCTTTGATGGGCGGGCTGGGCGGAGCCGCCGTGGCGAAGGCCGGCATTCCCGCGCTGATCGGCTCCGGCTGGATGAAACCGGTCCTCTTCATCGTGGTGTCCCCCGCAGTCGGTCTGCTGGCCGCGATGCTGCTCACCGTGGGGGTGTCCTGGCTGGTGCACCGGCTCAACCCGGCGCCGCTCGAGCGCCTGTTCCGCCGGCTCCAGCTGCTCTCGGCCGCGGCGTTCTCGCTCAATCACGGCGGCAACGACGCCCAGAAGACCATGGGCATCATCGTGGGTCTGCTAGTATCGGCGCAGGCGCTGTTCGCCGACGCCGACGGCTGGATGCGCCACCTTTACCTCCGGACCGCGGACCACATTCCGTGGTGGATCATCCTGTCCGCCCACGCCGCGATCGGGTTGGGCACCGCAGCCGGTGGCTGGCGCATCGTCAAGACTATGGGAACGCGCATCACCAGGCTGCGGCCTTTCGGCGGGTTTTGCGCGGAAACGGGCGGGGCGAGCGCCATCTTCCTCGCCACCTCACTCGGCATCCCGGTGAGCACCACCCACACGATCACCGGCTCGATCGTGGGGGTCGGCGCGGCCAACCGGCTTTCTGCGGTCCGGTGGGGATTGGCTGGCAGGATCCTGTGGGCCTGGATCCTGACCATCCCCATGGCGGGCAGTATCGCGGCGCTCGGGTATGTGGTACTGCGGTGAACCGCAAACGGTGAACGGTGAAGGCGCGAGCCGTCTACCGTTCGCGGTTCACCGTTGCTGCGGCGTGAAGACCTCAACCGCCAGGGTAAAGGTCCGCTCCTCCGCGGCCTGCAAGGCGCCCACCCCGACAACCTGACGGGAAATCTCCTCTCCCCGATCATTTCGAATCGACAAGAGCACCGAGTACTCCCAGGATTCCCCGACCGCGGGATGGCGGATCGTGCCCTCGACACGGAGGGGCAAGAAGCTGGGCAGCGCGCGGGCCGGCCCGCCGGGATCGAACCGCAGGTGATGCCGGCAGGCCGGGCACACCACGGCGCTCTCGAGGACGGCGGTCCGGCAGTGGGGGCAGGTCCGCGTTGCGCCCGGGGCGCTTTGCCGCACAGTACTCATGGCGCGAAGCTGCTCTCCAGGGGCATCCCGCCCTTGGCAGGGGTGGTTTCCTCCCAGCCGAATTCGACCTGACCGCGCATCCGGGAGCCCGCCGCTACCGTCAGGGAGCCAGCCTTGAGATCTCCGTTCAGCACGCCCGAGGCGAGCAGCTCGACCCGCGCGGCGCTGTCGATGTTGCCTTCCAGTTCGCCGCCGATCGTGACCGTCCCGGCGCGCACGCCCCCGGTCAGCTTGGCGCCCGGTTCGATGGTGAGGTTTCCCTGCACGTGCACGTCGCCCTTGAACCGGCCGGCAATCCGGACGTGACCGGCTCCTTCAATCTTCCCCTCGATGGCCAGGCCCGCTGCCACGACGGACTCCCTGGCTTCGCGCTCGGGGGTCCGGGCCGGCTGGCCGGCATTGGGAGTCATCTCGGGCCGGACCTCAGTGTCTTTGCGGGAAGCAGGCTCCGACATCCCGGTGGGGGAGGGGGGGGCGTCCTTCTTGTAGGCAATTTGTTCCTTCCAGATGGCCATGGCTCGAGTGTCCTGTCATGGTGAGTTGAGGGGATGCGAATCCCGGCGGGGTCTCCCGTCGCTCCACCGAAGATAGCCACGGGGAACCGCGCATTGGTAAGCGGCAATGGGGTGGTCAGAAATCGGACCGGGAGGCTCCGCGGGCCGACTGCTTCCGACCAACCCAGCAATTCGCGGTCCAACCCAGCACTTCCACCTCCGAGGATGGCCGGACGCCCTCCGCCACAACCCGCAGGCCCGGGAGCACCACGCGCACCGCGTCGGCGACCCACCCCGGTTGGGCGGCGACGTCGGCACCCAGCACGACACCGCGCAAGCTGCCGCTCTTGAGGGGGAGCCGGGGTGCTCGTACCACGCTGGCGGCAATCGAATCGCTCGTCCCGGAGGGTGGGTTCACCAGAATGAAGCTGACGCCGGGGATCCGTTCGATGAGCCCCCCGGCCAGTGGGGCCGCCGCGCCGGCCAGGGCGACGAAGCCGCCGGGGCCGCTGAGCGCGAGAAACGCGGTGACCGCCTCGGCGCTGAGCGGGCTCGGGCCGGGAGAAGGGACCGGCGGGGCGGAGTCGAACTCCACGACTCCTTCCCTAACCCGCACGATTCGGCCGCACACCGGGCAACCGAGCTCGCCGGTCACCACCCGCCGCCCCTCCATGGTGCCAGGGAGCAGGACCAGGTACTGCTCCTCGTGGGCAGCCGGGCAGATGAGATGGTCGGTCAGCTCAATGAACATCGGAACGGCGGTAGACCGTCAACGGTGAACGGGAACCGCGGGACTCACTCGAACGGGCGGCTGCCGTGGACCAGCTGGAGGAACTCGGTCCGGGTCTTCGAATCGGTGCGGAACAACCCGCGGACCGAGCTGGTGACGGTGCGGGAATTCTGTTTTTCGACCCCCCGCATCATCATGCAAAGATGGGCGGCGTCGATCACCACCCCGACGCCCTGAGGCCGAAGCACTTCCATGATCGCGTCGGCAATCTGGTCGGTCAGCCGCTCCTGGATCTGGAGCCGGCGGGCGAAGACTTCGACGATCCGGGGCAGCTTGGAGAGGCCGATGAGCCGCCCGTCCGGGATGTAGGCCACGTGGGCCCGGCCGAAGAAGGGCAGCAAGTGGTGCTCACAGAGCGAATAGATCTCGATGTCGCGGACCAGGATCATCTCCTCGTGGGCTTCTTCGAACACCCCGTCGCCCACGACGTCCGCGAGCGAAAGCCGGTAGCCCCGGGTCAGCCAGCGCAGCGCGCTCTCGACCCGCTCCGGGGTGCGGCGCAGCCCCGGCCGCTCGGGATCTTCTCCCAGCGCGATGAGGATGGCGCGGACTTCCGCCTGCAGGTCACGCCCCTTCATAGTCCACGTAATTTCGGGGGGTTTCCCAGAGCCGGAGCCGGTGGAGCCGGCCCCGGGGAAGGCGCGGTGCGAGCTGCTCCCAACAGAACACCGCGATATTCTCCGCCGAGGGCAACCGGTCCCGGAACCAGGGGACATCGAGATTCAGATTGCGATGGTCGAGCGGGGCCACGATCAGCTCGTCGGCGAGCTGCTTGACGATCCCCACGTCGAGCACGTACCCCGTGGCGGGATCGATGTCTCCCTCGATTTCGATGTCCAGCTCGTAATTGTGGCCGTGGTAATTCGGATTGTTGCAGGGCCCGAATGTGGTCCGATTCCACTCGGCGGAGCGATCGGGGTTGTGCAGCCGATGGGCCGCGTTGAAGTGGATCCGGCGGGCAACGATGCAACGGGGCATGCCGAAGGTCTCCAATACGAAGGCGCCGATCCGGCTCACGCTGGTCGGCGCCTAGTGTCGGCTGGCGGCCGGGATGTTTACTAAGCCCGAAGAGGAAATGTGTGGCGCCCTCGCCCTGGCGTCTGCCTTCCCCCGAGGGGCGTGACATCAGCCGTGGTATCTGGGCCCTACTCCGGACTGTTGGGTCAGTAACGTGTTTCCCAGCCGTCACCCGACATCGCTATAATAGGGACCGGCCCCAACCCCGTCAACAGTCGAGTACCCCCCATGGCCGGATCCCTGCTGGTCGCCCTACTCGGCTTTGCGATGTGGCTGGTCGTGGTGTTCATCCGTCCGATCGGCCTCGGCGTGGCACACGTGTTGCTCGGCTTGAGCGCGGTCCTGTTCATTCGGTGGTGGGCGCTCAGGGGACCAAAGGCGTGAACGGTGAACAGTGAACGGTGAACGGGAACTGCTTAACG
>DATECI010000035.1:0-9546 GCA_035286985.1 Gemmatimonadales bacterium | reverse complement strand
GGTCCCGGGGCCAGAACCAGGCGTACCCGAGCATCACCCCGAAGACCGCTCCGGACGCGCCGATGATCGCGGCATTGGGAGCCAGGACCAGCGAGAGCATCGCTCCCATGATACCGCTCGAGAAGTACAGCCCGAGAAAGGCACTCCCGCCGAGCCGCGCCTCCAGCCGGGGCCCGAAGAAGAACAGCGCCAGCATGTTGAAGAAGATGTGGCCCAGACCGCCATGCAGAAACATGTACGTGATAAAGGTCCAGGGAGCCCGCCATGCCTCGGAAGGAATCAACACGAGCCGCTGGAGCAACGCCGGGGGGATCCCCGACATGAGGAGAAAAACGACGACGTTGGCCAGAATCAGCCGGATGGCCCAGCCCCACCGGCTCACGCGGCCCGAACCTCCCCACCACGGCCCCTCTGCCCCTCTGCTCTTCTGCCCCGCCGTTGCCGTTGCCGTTCGGGCCTGCCACCGCCGCGCAGATCGACTACCCCGTTACTCAGTACGTCCCAGTAAGTGACGGCGTCCGGGCGCGCGGTGATCTGCAGGAATGCGGGAAATGGCTGGAGCTGCTGAGCGCTGAGATGCCCGGGGGTGGGTTGCGGAAACGGCGCGGCTGCCCCCCCCCCCCCCCCCCCCCCCCCCGCGTTCCACCTGCCTCGCCCGAAATAGCTTCGAATCAGAACACTCGACGGTCCGGCCGGCAGTTCCCGCACGTTCTCCGCGAATCGCGGAAAGGCCCCGGCCCGGAAGAGATACATCTCGACGTTGGAGACGTAGAACGCGGAAACCGGCAGGTTGATTTCCCTGAGATACCCGGCAATGGCTTTTATGGCGATCGGACCCGCCAGGTCGCCGACGGCGGGGACCACCCGGTCGCGGCGCTGGAGGTCGCGGACGACTCGGAAGCTCTCTTCGCTCGCCAGATAACTTCCCTGGTTGCCCTCGAGGTCGGTCGCAAGGTAAAGCTGCCGCTCGGTCGGATAACCGGGCCGGGAGGGGCGTCCCCGGCTGGTGAACGTGATCTCGAGGCCCCGCTCGAAGAACTCCTCGTGAAACCGCCGCAAGGTGGTGCGATCGGAATCGGCCAGTGCCACCCCGAACCGAGTCACCCGCTCCATCAGCTCGGTGTGATTGCGAGCGTGGACCGCCGGGTCGCCCGCGGTGATGTCGAGATAGGTGAGAATGTCGTCCAGGGGCTGGCCGGTCCACTTGGACAGGATCGGCGGCACCGGCCGGCCGTAGAGGAGGCAGAGATATTCCATCCGGTTCCGCGCCACCTCGAACATCGCCTTGAACAGGAGGTGCAGCAGCATGTTGTCGCGGCGAATGTCCACCAGGATCGCGATCTCCGGCTTGACTTCGGCGAGGTACGAGAAGTTCTGCTCGGGCCCTACGCCCAGGTAGGCACCGCCCCGCACCCCGAGAGAGCGAAGGGCTGGAAGCACGTGGAGATAGGAGGTCTCGTTGGAGACCAGATTGTCGCTGTCGAAGTACCCCCCCGGCTCGGAGAGGCGCTCCACCAGGCGGGCAAATCCAGTCTCCTGGAGGGCGGGTCTCGCCTCGAGGGGAGCTGGCGCAGCCGCCAGCACGAGCGCCTGGACGATCAGTACCAATGGACGGGTCACGGCACCCTCGAGAGTTCGGACGTTGGCTGGAGCCTATCCCCGCCAGGCTGTCGGGACAAGGTGACGACGGATAGGTTCCGTCCATGTCAAAATGCTTCCCCTACTGGCTCCGCGCTGCCTTCTTCGGGCTCCTCTCCGCCTGCGGCCCGACCACCGGTGGTGCTGGCGTCTCTTCGGAATCACCGCAATGCGATCGGGGCAACGGCGGGATAACCCTGCCGCCCGGATTCTGCGCTGCGGTGTTTGCCGACGAGATCGGGGTGGCCCGGCACATCGTGATTGGCGCCGATGCAACAGCTTATGTCGCTCTCGAGGCGGGGGACCGAACCAGCACCGGAACCTCCCGCCGGCGAGAGCCGGGTGGGATTGTGGTGCTTCGAGACACCTCCAGCGACGGCCGAGCCGATCTCCGCTCCCGAATTCCGTCGAACGGCGGCACCGGGATCGCCCTCCGCGGCGACTGGCTCTACTACTCGACCATGACCACTGTCGAACGGGTTCGGTTGAGCGCCGATCGGCTGAGCGCGGCAGGCCCGCCCGATACGCTGGTGATGGGGATTCCTCCGGAAGGCCATATCAGCCGCAGTCTCGCCTTCGACGACGGCGGGGGAATGTTCGTGCCCGTGGGATCGGACTCGAACGCTTGTACCGGCCGAGGCATCCGGTCCGGCCCCGATCCCTGCCCGGAGCTTCCGACCCGGGCCGGGATCTGGCGGTACTCGCCCGATCGATTGCGCCAGCGCCACTCCGAGCAGGGAGAGCATTGGGCGATCGGCCTCCGGAATGCCGTGGCTTTGGCCTGGGACTCGGTGACCGGGAAGCTGTTCGCCGCATCCCATGGCCGGGACGGCCTCGCCACGCTCTGGCCCGGACTCTATACCCCGGCCCAGAGCGCCGAGCAGCCCTCCGAAGAATTCCTGCAGGTCGATCGGGGGGACGATTTCGGCTGGCCTTATTGCTTCCACGACAATTCGCTGGGAAGGAAAGTGCTGGCCCCGGAATATGGAGGTGATGGGAAAACCGCGGGGCGATGCGCCGCCGCCGAAGAGCCGGTTATCGGGTTTCCCGGACACTGGGGACCGAACGGGCTCCTCTTTCTTACCGGATCCGGACTGCCTGAGAAGTACCGTGCCGGGGCCCTCATTGCTTTCCATGGCTCGTGGAATCGCGATCCGCTGCCCCAGGCCGGATACAAGGTGGTATTCGTCCCCCGGACCGGGGCCGGCTGGGGACCCTCCTACCAGACGTTCGCCGATGGATTCGCGGGACGCCGGCGCGATCCAGGCGGCGCCGAACACCGGCCCGTCGGCCTGGCGGAGGGACCGGACGGATCGATCTACATCACCGATGATCAGCGCGGTCGCGTGTGGCGCGTGGTGTACGTCGGTCGGTAGAAGCGTGAATAGCGGTTCACTGTTCACTGTTCACGGTTCACGCTGTTCAAATGATCCGCACCATCCAATCGCCGACCAGGTATCCCACTACCGCTACGCCCAGTCCCACCCCGAACAGGTCCAGGCCGCTGCGGATCACCCCCCGCCCGGTGAAGAAGCTCCGGGCAGCGCCAACGCCGAAGTGGGAGAGCATCGCGACCGCAAAAGAGGTCCAGATGGCTGCCGGGCTTCGACTCAGGAGGAGCGGAGCGACCGGAATGAACGCTCCGAATGCCGTAGCCACCCCGGTAACCCATCCTTCCCGGACCGGAGTGCGGGTCGCCGCGCCGATCTTGAGCTCCTCCCGAACCTTTTCCTCCAGGGCCTTCTCCGGATCGGCCATGACCGCGGCGGCCAGCTGGGCCGCCTGAGCGGCCGGGATCCCCTTGGCCTGGTAGATCAGCGACAGCTCCTCGCGCTCGAGCTCCGGCATGAGCCGGATCTCTTCCCGCTCCATCGCGATTTCGTGCTCGAACACCTCGCGCTCGCTCTTGGCCGCGAGATAGCCGGATGAGCCCATGGACAGCGCGTCGGCCACCATGCCTGCGAGGCCCGCGACCACCACGGCATGGGTGGCCCCACCACCCAGCCCGGCCTGCGCTCCAACCATGCCCGCCACGAGACCGAAGTTCGCGGTCAGTCCGTCGTTGAATCCGTACACCACGTTTCGAAGGAACCCCCCCGCACCGGTTTTGTGCCACGGCTCCCCACTGGCTTTGCCACCAGCCACGAGTCCGGCCAGTCGGTCGGCGTGCGCCTTCGACTCACGTGCCAGAGTGAGCGCCGTCGGCGCGGCAGCTCCGTCCGGTGCCTCCCGGTAGAGCTGCAAATAGCCCTTCACTTCGCGTCCTTCTTCCTCGAGCAGGAAGGGCAGGAGAACCTGGGGGCCCATCCGCTGCCCGAGCCATGCCATGAACCGGGCCCGGGCCGATGGCTTTGGCCTTTCGGTTAGGTGCCCCTGCTCCTCGAGCAAGCGTCGCCATTGCTCAACGTGCCGATCTTCCACTTCTGCCAGTTGCCGGTAGATCGAGGCCCGCTCCTCATCCGGCTCGGCCCCGGCCAGCTCGCGATAGAGGTACGCAGCGTCGGCCTCATCGGCCAGATGATGACGCCAGGAAGCAACTGAGGTGATCATGTCGGCCTCGGGACAGCTGGGTCGCAAAGCCGGGCGGCCAATGTGGCGGCCCCCGACCAGTGCAGCGGGGCAGCTGGGGTGTTCATTGTCGCATAATAGCACACGCCCCGGGGCCGGAGACAACGGGTCCCGGGCGGGGCCGCCCCGTAACCGCTGCCGAGCCGCCCGGGTGGTTCGGCTGCGACTGAATGCCCCTCCAGCGCATCTTTACAGTCGTGCCGACCAGGACTCTCGTCATGGATGTTTTCGGGCTGGCCAACGCCGACCGGGTTCTCCCCGGCGTCAAGGCGGGAGATCCGGCGGCGCAGGAAGCCGTGTACCGGGCGTTCGAAGCGCCCGTATACAACCTCGCCCGCCGAATCTGCCGCACCCCAGAAGACGCCGAGGACGTGCTGCAGGAAACCTTCCTGGAGGTGTTCCGGAGCATCGGCAGCTTCCGGGGCGACGGGAGTCTCTGGGGCTGGGTTCGTACCATCGCTGCGAGCAAGGCCTTCATGCGGCTCCGGCGAAACAAGTATCGGGAGACCGAAGAACTGCAGGACGATGTGGTTCCCATCCGGCGCGAAGACGCCGCCCTCCGGATGGATCTGGAGGCCGCGCTGGAGCGGTTGCATCCGACCTCGCGGGCGGTAGTCTGGCTCCACGACGTGGAGGGCTATACCCACGAGGAAATCGCGGCGCTGATGGACAAGACGGTGAGCTTTTCGAAATCGCAGCTGGCCCGGGCCCATGTCCGCCTGCGTCGCTGGCTGGGAGAGGAGGTCCCCGCATGACCCACCTGACCATCGAGCAGCTGCTCGCGGTGCGCGAGCCCGGGCTGGAGCCCGGAGTACAGGGATGGCGGGATCATGCCGCGGCGTGCGAGATCTGCCGGGCCG
The DNA here is from genome assembly GCA_035286985.1 of Gemmatimonadales bacterium. GTDB lineage: Bacteria > Gemmatimonadota > Gemmatimonadetes > Gemmatimonadales > GWC2-71-9 > JABFSM01. The sequence continues at coordinate 4,480 of DATECI010000035.1, read as the reverse complement.
AGCTCGAGCGGCTGGATCAGCGGGTGGCCCGGCTTCGGGCCCTGCCGGTGCTCAAGCCGGCCCGCAACCGGTTTGGCGAGGTGCGGGCCTTGACCCGCCGCTGGCGGCTCCGTCGCCGGCTCACCGTGTTCTCGCTGGGGGGCCTCGCTCTCGCCGCGACCGTTGCTCTGGCCGTCGTCCTGGTTCCGACCCTCGGCGGCCCGGCCCCCGCTCAACTCACCGAGCGGCAGGAGCTGGACGACATTATCGCGCGGTCCCGTCAGCTCGAAGACGTCATCCAGACGTTGGACTCCGACCGCCAGGTCACGAATGGGCGGGCCGCGTTGGTCGCCGCGACGCTCGAGGACCGGGTAGCGCAGATCGACCAGCAGCTCCAATTGATGAACTTGATGAATGTCCAGACCCGCTCCCCGGACGCGCTCCGGCTCTGGCGCGAGCGGGTCGGACTGCTGGATGCGCTGGTGGATGTTCATGCCACGGGCGCCAGTTTCGTACGGTACTGACCGCAAGGAGTGATGTCATGATTGCAGCTCGTCGTTTCGTTCTCAGTCTTCTCGCCGCGGCTTCGGGCTGGCCCGCCGCCGCGCCTGCTCAAGCGCGCGAGCCGGAGACCCGCCCCCGGGTCCACGTTCAGGAAGGTCCGGGCCTGATGCGGGAACGGATTCGTTTGGTCACCCAGCGCCGGGCCCGGCTGGGCGTGACGGTTGATCTCCGCGCCAGTCCGAACGACTCGATCGGAGCCACGATCGAGTCGGTCACCCCCGGCGGCCCCGCGGCCAAGGCCGGCCTTAAGAGCGGCGACATCATCACCAGGCTGGACGGAAAATCACTGGTCGGGACGAGCAGCGAAGGCCGGAAGGCGGACGAAGACGAATCCCTGCCCGGCATCCGGCTGGTAGAAATCGCCTCCCAGCTCAAGCCCGAACAGGCGGTGAGCGTCGAGTACCGGCGCGAAGGGGTCCGCCACACCACCTCATTGGTCACCGGTGATGAGCCCCTGACGGTTTTCGTCATGCCCGAGGGCCAGCTCCGCTTTGCGTTGCCGAAGATGGAGTTTGAACGGATGCCCGGCGGGTTCGCCTTCGGAACCGGTCCCGGCACGTTCAGCTTCGAGATGGGCGGGGCCCTGATGAACCTCCAGCTCGCTCCCCTCAACCCCGACCTGGGTCAGTATTTCGGTACCAGCGAGGGGGTCCTGGTGATCGACGTGCCCAAAGAATCCAGCCTCGGCGTGAAAGGCGGCGATGTGATCCTGAGCGTGGACGGCCGTAAGGCCACCGGACCGTCGAGTTTGCTCCGGATCCTCCGGAGCTACGATCCCGGCGACAGCTTCAAGCTCGAGATCATGCGGAACAAGGGCCGGATGACGGTGACCGGAAAGATCGAGAAGCGCCGGGAAGAGTAAGCGAACCAGCCAATTTCCCGGTCCGGCGAGGGTGGCCCCCGAGGCCGCCCTCGCTGCGTTTGGCCCCCCGTCATCTCCGTCAATCGCGTGAACTGTCCCTGGGCGTTATAGTAGTGCTCCGATGCCACCGATCCGGGGAGCCAGCCCCTTCGGGGAAGGGAGAGGAGAGTCCGGCCGCATCGTCCCGGCGGCCCGGCCGATTCCCGCTGGCGAGGAGGAGAGCCTCGACGTCTGGGGCTTCCGCGGCGCCGGCTTCGAGCTCCTCCCCAACGGCAGCGTGATCCTCCACGGGGCGCGCTACGCCGGCAGCGGCGTCGAGCTTCCCGACCTCCTCCCCTGGGTCCAGAGGACCCTCGAGGTCGAGATTCAGCCCGGCGACATCCACCCCTCAGCCTATCCGCCGGCCATCCCGGGCCCGCACCAGAACCCCGGCTTTCTCCGGGAAATCGAGGAGCTGCTCCCTCCGGGCGCTGTCTCGTCGGACCCGGAGCTCAGACTTCGACACGGCCATGGCCATACTCTCGAGGAGATGTACGCCATCAAGTATGGGCGGATCGACCGGGTGCCCGACCTCATTGTCTATCCGGAGACTGAACCGCAGGTCGCCACGCTGGTGGCGGCGGCGGCTCGTCACGACGTCTGTCTGGTTCCCTACGGCGGCGGCACCAACGTGACCGATGCGCTGCGCTGTCCTCCCGACGAGGACCGGACCATCGTCTCGGTGGACCTCGCCCGACTGAACCGCGTCCTCTGGATCGATCCGGTGAATCTCATGGCCCGAATCGAGGCTGGGGCCGTGGGCCGGCACCTCCAGACCCAGCTGGCCGAGTACGGGTTCACGTTGGGGCACGAGCCCGACAGCGTCGAGTTCTCCACCCTGGGGGGCTGGATCGCGACTTTCGCCAGCGGGATGAAGAAGAATCGCTACGGGAACATCGAGGATCTCGTGCTCGATGTGCAGGGGGTGACTCCGCTCGGCGAGCTTGCCCACGCCGCACCGTTTCCCCGAGAATCCGCCGGCCTGGATCTTCGGCGCTGGCTGTTCGGCTCCGAGGGTTCCCTCGGCATCATCACCAGCGCGGTGGTCAAGATCTTCCCCCTCCCCCCGGTGCAGCGCTATGACGCGGTCCTCTTCCCTGATTTCGAGGCCGGGGTGGCGTTTCTCTATGACCTAACCCGCGAAGCCGTCCCCCCCGCCAGCGTGCGCCTGGTGGACAACCTTCAATTCCAGTTGAGCCAGACCCTGAAGCCCCGCGCGGTGGGGGCCCGCGCTTTGAAGCGAAAGCTCGAGAAACTCCTGGTGACCCGGCTGCGGGGCTTCGATCCCAACCGGATGGTGGCCTGCACCCTGGTGTACGAGGGTTCCCCGGAGGAAGTCCACGCCCAGGAAAGGGCGGTCCGACGGCTGGTGCGCCGCCATGCCGGGATGCGGGCCGGCGCGGAGAACGGCCGCCGCGGCTACCAGCTTACCTTCGGGATCGCCTATCTGCGCGATTTCGTCATGCGCCACTGGGTCCTGGGTGAATCGTTCGAAACGTCGGTCCCCTGGAGCCGGATTCTGCCCCTCTGCACCAACGTGAAGCAGCGCCTCCATGCTGAATGTGCCCGGCGGGGAGTCCCCGGCCGGCCCTTTGTGACCGCCCGGGTCACCCAGGTCTACCAGACCGGGGTCTGCGTGTATTTCTACTTCGGCTTCTACCACAAAGGGATTCCCGAGCCGGTCGAGACCTTCGCCGAGCTGGAGCGCGCGGCCCGCGACGAGATCCTGAATTCGGGGGGCTCGCTCTCCCATCACCATGGCGTCGGCAAGCTCCGGCGCGGCTTCCTCCCCCGGGTCTTTTCCTCCGCAGCCCTGGAGTGGAGTGGGGAGATCAAGCGCGCCGTGGACCCCGGGAATATCTTCGGCATCGGCAATCTCGTCTCGGGCTCAACCCCGGCCGGAAGGCCGGCGGAGTAGCGGATGGCGGCCAGGCGCGAGTTCCTTCTGACCGGGGTGACCGGCTTCCTCGGCAAGGTCGTGCTGGAGGAATTGCTGCGCCGCCGCGACGAACTCGGCCTCGAGCGGGTCCATGTCATCATTCGTTCCCGGAAACAGCTCTCGCCGGAAGAACGCTTCGAGCAGGAAGTGGCCTGCTCGCCCTGCTTCTCCCGGCTGCCCCCCGGCTGGACCGAGGCGGTGTCCGTCGTCGAAGGCGCCCTGGAGAGGCCCTGCCTTGGCCTCGCTCCCACTGCGCGCCAGGAGTTGGGCCAGCGAGTCACCCATGTGCTGCATGCCGCGGCATCGGTGAGCTTCGATCTCCCGCTCGAGGAGGCCGCTCGCGCCAACGTCGCCACCACCGTTCACCTCCTCGAGCTCGCCCGCGGCTGCAGCCGCCTCGAGCGCTTGGTGTATGTCTCCACAGCCTACGTCACGCCGCATCCCGGCGATGGGGCTTCCATCCCCGAGGCCCTGGCGCCCCTGCCCGAGCCGCCCGAGGAACTCTATCGCGCGATTCTCGAGGGAACCGTTGCGGAAGCCGTCCTCCTCAAACGGTCCCGCCACCCCAACACCTATACCCTGACTAAGTCGCTCGCCGAGCACCTGCTGGTGGCCCGGCGCGGCGACGTTCCCCTTTCGATCGTGCGGCCCAGCATCATTTCGGCGAGCTGGCGGCATCCCTTTCCAGGCTGGATCGACAGTATCGCGGGATTCGGCGGGTTCGTCGTGCTGATCGGGTTAGGCCACCTGCGGGTCGTCGTGGCGAGGCCCACTGCCCGGCTCGATCTGATTCCGGTGGACCTGGTCGCCGGTCACATGCTCGCGGAGTGCCTCGGGAGCGAGCCGGGCACCGCTCCGGTGATTCGCCACGCCGTCGCCGGGCTTCCGCATAGCCCCCGGCTGCTCGACTGCTGGGAGAGCATCCGAGGGTTCTTTTCGGTTCACCAGGTGGATCGCGCCCCGGTCATTCGCTATGTGGGGCCCCGCGGGTTCCGGTTCGCTCTGGCCCATGCTCTCCATCACCGGCTGGCGGTCGCCGCCGCAAGTCTGCGGTACCCGGCACTCCGCCGCTCCGGGGCCCAGCTCCTCGCCCGGCT
>DATECI010000034.1:0-5337 GCA_035286985.1 Gemmatimonadales bacterium | reverse complement strand
GCGGCGATGAGATCCCAGGGGACCAGCTGGCCGGTCGCAAGCCGCTCCCGCACGTCCTTGATTTCGCCGGTCCAGAGGTCCGCGAGCGTCATCCCCTCATTACGGCGGACCCTGGTGATCTCGTACAGCCGGACCTGGCTGTCGCGCAGCCGGCGAAGGAACTCGGCTTCACCCGAGGGAAGGGTATGCGCTTGGCGGGCGAGCAAGCGGTCCACCACCGTTCCTCGTTCCAGCTCGAGGTCGAGCGCGAACCAGTCGAAGAATGCCGGCAGGGCCTCGTCCATGATGCCAGCCAATCGTTCATCCGGCTCAGCGTCCAGTCGCCAGTAGAGTTCCAGGGCGGCCTCGCGGTACGACTCGAACTCGGCGCTGGAAGCGAACTTTCCCAGGCGGGTCAGGGCCCGCTCGCGATCGGCTCTGCTATAGGGACTGGCCGAGGTGGGCGCCGGGCCAAGGCAGCAGTGCTTGTACTTGCGGCCGCTACCGCAGGGGCAGGGGGCGTTCCGAGTGGGGCTGCTCACAGGGTCTTACGTCCTTACGCGCCCTCGCGCAAAGCGCGCAGTACTCCCGGAAGGCCCTCTCGGCCAGGGACCGCGGCAAACTCGCCCACCCAGTGCTCCAGGTAAACCCAGTCGAGGCCGCGTCCCTTGCGCCGCACCACCCCCGCCGCGTCTTCGAGGTCGCGGGGACGCCCGGCGAACAGCTTGTGAATGATGAGGTCCTCCGCACTGGCAAAGGGCACCGCCACGCCGGCAAGGGTGACCGATTCGGCCCGCGCGATCGCCTGCTGCTCGTAGGGAGTCGTCGAAAAAATGAAATCCACCCGGATACCCGAGTCCGCATGGCGCGCCGGAAGGACGAAGGTATCGCGGACGAAGGCGTCCGGCGTCTCGGGCAGCGGGGTCAGGGTGAGCTCAGCGCAGACGCTCAGGAGGGTCGGGAGGTGCGTGGTATCGACCCCGAGGGTGATATCAATGTCTTCGGTCAGCCGAGGCTTTCCATGGAGCAGAACGGCCTGGCCCCCGATCAGCATGAAGGGAATCCGCCGGCCGCGGAGCGCCCGGCCGACGCTGGCGATAAGGTCGGAAAAATCAGGCGCGGGGGGAGAGCCCATTCACCGCCCGGGCAACCGCGCAATCCGCCTCGAGGTCATCCTCCCAGTCTGCGCCCAGCTCCGGGTTGAGGTGCCGGGCGTGGGTCCACAACGCGGCGAAGCGTCGCAGCGCGGCCTCGAACGAATCGGCCTGCCAAGTCTCCCGATCGTAGCGCGACTCGAATTGAGCCAGCAGCGGTGAGGGATTGAGCATCGCCTGAAATATACCTCCCTTGCCTGTTCCCGCTGGCCCTAACACGCCCCTGAGCGCTCGGGATCGTGCGGGAACTCAATCCGGATCAACGGCTCGGGGTGGGGTGGGGGCGTCGCCCTCGTCTTCCTGGGATTGCTGGGGGCGTGCTCCCGACTTGCCCCCCCTCCCGCGGAGGCCCTATCGTATGGCCATGCCCGTCATTCCTGAAACCCGTCGCTACAGCGTGGCCGAGGTACTCGAGTTCCCGGCCGACGGGAACCGGTACGAGGTGGTGGCGGGAGAGCTCCTGGTGACCCCGGTACCGGCCGGGGGCCATCAGCTGCTGGTGACGCGCTCTCGCTGAGGACCCCGACGTTGCCTTGGGTTATGGAACGCCGACTGGCCACCATCCTTCGGGCCGCTTCTGCCGCAGCAGTGCTGGCAGGGCTCGCGGCCTGCGGCGACGGACCGGGCGGGAGCTCCGAGCCACCCCGCTCTCTCTCCAACGTCAGCTACGGTCCCGATCCGGCCCAGGTCATGGACCTGGAGCTCCCCGCCGGACGCACCCGCCAGACGCCGGTCATCGTATTCATCCACGGAGGGGCCTGGAGCGGCGGAGACAAGAGCTTCTTCCTGCCGATCGATCTCGACAAGTTCGTGGTGCGGGGCTACGCCACCGCGAACATCAACTATCGCCTGGCCGGCGAGACCGTTCACGACCCGATCCTGTCCCAGGATGTGACCGCGGCGCTCGATTTCATCGCGGCCCACGCCGACGAGTACCAGGTGGCTCCGGCCAGCTTCGGCCTGGTCGGCCACAGCGCGGGGGCGCATCTGGCCCTGCTCGCCGGCTACAAGTACAACCCGGACGGCCGGATCAAGGCGGTGGCCTCACTGGCAGGCCCCACCGACCTCACCGATCCCCTCTGGCTCCTCCTGCCCGGCGTCCGGTCCACAATCGAGAACTACCTCGGCGTATCCCAGGTAGAGGCTCCCGAACGGTGGACCGGAGCCAGTCCGGTGTCGGTCGCGACCGGAGCCAGTCCACCCACCATCCTGATCCACGGCCTGTCGGACCTACTGGTGCCCTATAGGCAGGCCGAGCGGCTCCACCTGCGGCTCCAGGTTCTCCAGGTCCCCACCGACTATCGGCTCTTCCCCACCTATGGCCATGACCTGGGCTACTTCCTGAACCTCCATTTCCCCGATGCGGTGTGGAATCCGATCTTCGCGTGGTTCGAGAGCTATGTGAGGTAAGTGGGACAGTTGCGGCGGGACCTTGAGGATTGGGGCAGCGGTAACGGCAGCAGGCTGTCCGGGCTTGAGCTAGACAGACCCGTCCGCAGGGGAATCGACCTGTCGTACAGCAACAAGGTCCCGGTCTCGGACGGAGCGAACATCGGCAGGTCTGAGAGTTACCAGCGCCTGGGTCCGACCTGAGGCGCGAACGAACTCAACCTCCAGGTGGTCCGGGGAATGGCCGCAAACAACGGCTCCGAGATCACCAGCGCGAAGGGAATGCTCGGGCAGGTCGCGAAGGAGAACTACCGTATCGTGCTCTTTGTAGCCCATCTCCGGCCTCGGGGGTAAACGGTTACCAACCTCGGGAAGTCCTCACCGGACCGCACCAGCCAAACCGTAACGACCGGTAGCGCTCGTTGGGCAGGACCCTTAAGGATAGCAGGGAGTTCGAACGACTGCCCGTAGCCGGTGTTGGCTTTGAGCCGAGCGCCGTCGAGCTCTGCAATGGCCAAGAGATCCGCCCGGAGAAGTTGCCATGATTCGCGACGGTAGCCGACCGCTCCAAAGAGCGCGGCCTTGAAACGGCCTACAGGATGCTCGAAAGAGAGGAGATAGTCCCTCACTTTGGCGACATCGACAATGGCGCGATCCGGATTCGGCAAGCGCATGAACGAAGCGCATGATACGCAGGGGTCCCTCGAGGTTCCGGACCACAAAACTGCGGCAATCGGCAAAGAAGACGCGTCAGAAAGGTATCTTGTCTATTCCTTTGGAATCGGGTCCTGAACCAGCGAAACGCTCAACCCACCACCTGCGGAGCACCCCTGGCCCATCTGTCCAAATCCCGGTTCGTGGCCGGGTGGCAATGCGAGAAGCTCCTCTGGTGGAGCGTGCACGAGCCAGATGCGCTGGAGCTACGACCGGACCAGGTCCTCCAGGACCTCTTCGACCAGGGCAAGCACGTGGGCGAACTGGCCCGGCAGCAGTTCGCGGGCGGTACCCTCATCGATCACCCCCACCATGCCTACGCCGACCGGGTAGCCTCGACCAAAGCGGCGCTCGCAGCCGGCGCGCCCGCCATCTTCGAGGCGAGCTTCGAGGCCGGGGGCGGGTTCGTTGCCGTGGACGTGCTGCTCCGGGGCGGGGACGGCGAGGGCTGGATCCTGATCGAGGTCAAGTCGTCCAGCTCGGTCAAAGACGAGCACATCCCCGATGTCGCGATCCAGACCTGGGTGCTCCGCCAGGCCGGGCTCATGGTCTCCCGAGTCGAGCTGATGCACCTCAACCCGGAGTACCGTCACCCGGGACAGGGCGACCTTTTCGTCCGGGAAGACGTCACCGCGCGGGTGGAGGCGTTTCTGCCCCAAGTCCCCAGTCTCGTCGCAGAGCTTCGGGCCGTGCTCGACGGCCCGCTCCCCGAGAAGAAGATCGGGGCCCACTGCTACGAGCCGCGGGAATGCCCTTTTCACGCCCGCTGCTGGCCCGATGACCCGCTGCACATCCGCCATCTCTACCTGGTGGGGCCGAAGACGACGGTCTCCTACCTGGCAGCGGGGATCCACTCGATCCGCGACCTGCCGCCCAACGCCAAGCTGCCCTTTGCGGCGCGGCGCCAGCTCCGCGCCATGGCAGAGCAGCGCCTGATCGTGGAACCCACGCTGGGCCAGGCCCTGGCGCCCTTCGAGCAGCCGCTGGGTTATCTGGATTTCGAGACCGTGTCTCGCGCGGTGCCGGTCTGGGACGGGCTCGCGCCCTGGGGCCAGGCCACCGCGCAGTTCAGCTACCACGTGGAGCAACCCAACGGATCCCACACCCATGTCGGCTGGCTGGCCGAGGGACCGGCCGACCCGCGGCGCGAACTGGCGGAAGCGATGCTCGCGGCAAACGCCGGGGCCCGCCGGATCGTGACCTATTCCTGCTTCGAGCGGACCCGGATCCGGGAGCTCCAGGTCCTGGTGCCCGATCTGGCCGAGCCGCTGGAAGAGCTCTTGAGCAAACTGGTGGACCTCCATCCGGTGATCCGGGACCAGGTGTATCACCCGGATTTCCGGGGGAGCTTCAGTCTCAAATACGTGCTTACCCCGCTGGTGCCCGACCTCACCTACAACGACTTGGTGATCGTGGATGGCCGAGTGGCCAGCGTGGAGATCGCGCGGCTGCTGTTCGTGGCGCACAAGATCCCGGAGGAGGAGCGGGACCGGCTGCGGCGGGACCTGCTGGCCTATTGCGAGCGGGACACCTGGGCCACGGTGCGGCTGATGGCGCGGCTGCGGGAGCTGGCGGCGGGGCACTAGTGCTTCAAGGGGCCATCACCTCGCGAAAGAACCGCGATGCGGCTGGCGGGAGGCGAGGATCGGGACGATCTTAGCCCAGATGAGAGCGAGAAACCCCGCCGCCGCGGCCCTGTTGTCCGGGGCAATCCTGGCCGGCACCGCCGCGCTCCACGGCCAGGGCATCCCGCCGGCCGATTCCGGCCTCCGGCAGCTGGTCCACGACTATATCGCGCTCTACCGCGGCGACTCCCTGGACCGCTGGCGCACCCTGTTCCTGCCGAGCTTCACTGTCGCCTTCACCAACGCAGACGGCAGCATTACCGAGCGCAATCTCGAGCAGTTCGTGGAGCGGCAGCGGCTGGGCTTTGCGCGGAGCCCTGACCAGCACGAGGTGCTGGAGAACGTGCGGATCGAACCGCGGGGCAGCCTGGCCAGCGTCTGGGCGGATTTCGTCTTTACTGCGGCCGGGCAGCCCCGCCGCGGCAGGCTGGTGATGCTCTGCATCCGGGATCGGGGCGCCTGGCGAATCCAATCCT
>DATECI010000033.1:0-5062 GCA_035286985.1 Gemmatimonadales bacterium | reverse complement strand
CGAGCGGTACAACCTCACGGTCGGTGACTATTTCCTCTGAGTCCCGGGCGGGAAGGGCGACCGGAGAGGCGGGCCTCTCCCGAAGCCTGCGGAGCTACGAGCGGGTGCTTGGAGGGGCAGGTTTGCTCCTCGTCGCACTCGCGCTGGCCGGGGATCCGCGCTGGAGCCGGCACCCCTGGGCGCTCGTTGCGGTGTCGCTGGCGACATTCCTGCTGCGGGCGCTTCCGATCCGGCTGGACCGGCACTGGTCGCTGACCCAGATCGGAATCCCAGCGCTCGCGGCCGCCTTCACCGTTCCCGGAGTGGTCGGGGTCCTCGGCCTCGTGGCGGGAGTCCTGCTCGCGGAGGCAGTCGTCCTCCGGCAAGGGCTCCGTACCGCGCTCGCGAGCGCCGGGCAAGAGGGCCTGGCCTTCGCGGCGGGTTACGGGTTCTTCGTTCTCGCCCTCCGGTTCAGCGACGCCACCACTCCCACGCTCGATCTGTTGGCTCCCGCCTCGATTCTCGCGGGCACCTGGTTCGTAGTGGGCCGCGGCCTCGCCTACCTCGCTCGCAGCCTCGAGGGAGAGCATGAGGTCGGGGACCGGCTCTTCATCCTGCGGTGGGAAGTCGCTTCCTTCGTCGTGACCGTGGCGGGGACGGCGATCGTGGTGTGGGCCCTGCAGCGGCTCGATCCTCCTGGCTGGGCGGTCATGGCGCTGGCCCTGGCGTTGTTCGGGCTGGTGATCCGCACCCTACTCGACGACGCCATTGGCGCCGAAGTCCAGAGCCGGATTCACTCCTACCACCGCAGCCTCACCGGCAACCTCGGGCTCCTGGAAGTCCTGGGAGAGATCGATCGACTCGCCGGGCGGCTGCTCGCGTGGGAGGATTTCCGGATTTATCGGTTTACCGGCAATGGCGCCGCGCTCCTCGCCTACCGCTCGCATCGGGCCAGGGAGCGGGCCGAGGACGATCCCGGACGGGCCGAGTTGCGGGCCCAGGTCGTCGCTCGAGGGGAACCCGCGCTCCGTCACGACGTCGTCATCCAGCCGTTGCGTCAGGCCGACCGGATCGTGGGGACCCTGGAGCTCACCCGGCCGAAGGGCGTGTCGTATGGGCTCCGGGACCGCACCGCCATCGCCGCGTTCGCGGATCAGGTCTCCGCGGCTCTCCACATCGCGGAGCTGCGCCAGCCGCTGGCCGGCACGGTGGAGCAGATCGCGGTGCAGATCCAGACCTTGGCGCGGGCCGCGAACTCGCTCCGTTCCTCCGCGATGACCCTCGAACGGGCCGCCGAGAATCTGCGGCGGGAATCGGCGGCACAGCACACGGCGGCTCGGTCGGGGCTGGAAGCCACCGCGCTGTTTTCGCGTTTGGCCAGCTCGGCGAGCGGAGCGGGCGCCCGGGCCCAGCGGGGGAGTGAAGAAGCTACGGCTGCGGCGGCCCGTCATCGGAGCGAGATCGAAGCGGCGGTAGACCGGTTGCTGCGGGTCCAGGAGGTGGTCTCCAGCGGGACCCGCGCGGTGAAGGCGCTGGGCGGCACCGCAGCACGGATCCGGACCTTTCTCACCTCGATCGAGGAGATCGCCGAGCTCACCAACGTCATCGCCCTCAACGCGGCCATCGAAGCCCAGCGGGCCGGAGAATCGGGACGGGGTTTCGCGGTCGTGGCCGAAGAGATCCGGCAGCTGGCCATTCAGAGCGCCGGGGCGGGCGGTGATGCGGGGCGGCTGGCGGCGGAGATATCGCGCGCGGTGGGAACGTTGGCGGCGCAGATGGAGGAGGGTCGCAAGCTGGTCGATGATGTGGGACAGCTCTCCGCCACCACCGCCCAGGCTCTGGAGGCCATTGCCCAGGCCACCCGCGAGGCCGGCTCGCACGCTCGGGTCATCGCGGAAACGGGCGGCGCCCAGGACCAGGCAGCCCGGCGGCTGGGCGACGAAATGCGGACCTTGCTCGAGGCATCGGAACGGGCCCTGGGCCAGACCGAAGCCCTGACCCGCGAAGCAAGTGAAGCCGGGAAAGGGCAGCAGGAACTGGAAGGTGCCATCGGAGAGCTCGAGCGGGTCGCGGTCGAACTCGCCAAGGTCTCCCGGCAGTTCACCAGCCGGGAATGAACCCAAGCCGGGTGCGAGTGTACGTCGCCCTGGGAAGCAACCTTGGCGACCGGGAAGGATACCTGGCCCTGGCTCGCGCGCGGCTCGATGAGCTGCCGGAAACCGCCCTGCTCGCCGCATCCGAGGTCGAGGAAACCGCGCCTCTCGCAGGACTTGCCCAGCCGCCCTATCTCAACCAGATCGTGGCCCTCGACACGGCCCTGCCACCGCGCGAGCTGCTGTCTGCCTGCCACCGCATCGAGGCGGAAGCGGGGCGCCAGCGCCGGGTGCGCTGGGCCTCCCGCTCTCTCGACCTCGACCTGGTTCAGTACGGTACGCTCGAACTCGACGAGCCCGGACTCAGACTCCCCCATCCGGGATTGCCCTCGAGGCCGTTTTGGCAGCGGGGGTTGGACGAATTGCGACGTCGGGGCCTCTGAGCCCCGCGTATATTGCCGACCTGGCCATGTCCGAGACCCCCGGTGTTCCCGCTCTGCTCCGACCGACCCTGCCCGCCTGGGCCCGCGTTTCACCCGAGCGCATGCAGCACATCCAACGGGTAGCGGAACTCGTGTCGAGATGGAGCGACGAGATGGGGGTCCCCGACTCGGAGCGCAACCGCTGGCTCAAGGCGGTGTGGCTGCACGACGCGGTTCGCGACGCGCCCGCCAGTGAGCTCCACACCCTGGCACCCTCCTTGTCCGGGCCACTGGAGCTGCGCCATGGCCCGGCAAGCGCTTCCCGGGCCAAGGCCGAGGGCGAAACCGATCGCGGGGTGCTCGACGCGGTGCGTTACCACTCGGTTGGCCTGGCCGAGTGGGACATGGTAGGGCGGGTACTCTACTGCGCTGATTTCCTCGACCCGGGAAGACCGGACTGGAATCCGGAGCGTGCCGCGCTCGTGGATCGGTTCGCCCGGGACTCCCAGGGAGTGCTCTTCGAGGTTGCCCGGGAGCGCCTGCTCTCCCTCATCCGGTCGGACCGGGCCATTCCCCAACCGACCCTGCGCTTGTGGAACAGCCTCGCCGCCGCCTCATCCGCGCGTTAGGCGGCCTCGCCCTCCTGGCGGTGGCGGTGGGATTTGCCTGGAACCTCCTCCAGCCCGACCCGGAACGGGCGGGCCCGCCCGAGGTCCGGCTACCCGAGCCGGTCGGGATTACGGTCGAGGTGCTCAACGGAACGGGCCAGCGCGGCCTGGCGCGGACCGCGACCCGGCTGCTTCGGGAGCAGGGCTTCGACGTGGTGTTCTTCGGAACCGCGGGCGATTCGGCCCCCACCACCCTGGTACTGGCCCGGCGGGGTGACTCGCTCGCCGCGGAACGGGTGGCCCGGGCGCTGGGTACGGGTCGGGTGCGAGTGGAGTGGGACACCCTGTTGCGCCTCGATGTGACGGTTCTCTTGGGAGACGATTATCGCCCGCCGCCGGGAGTGCGGCCGTAGCTCTTTCCTCAAACCCCAAGCTCCGCCGCCAGCTTCAGCACGTCCTCCCGGAGTACCCGGCGCTCCACCTGCAAGTGCATGAATCGCCGCCGGCCCCCGAGCCAGAGGGCCAGCGCCCGCAGCGCCCCCAGGGTCCGGTCGGCCCGTTCCATCAGGCGGAGCGCCGCGTAGCCGCTGGGTGGAGCGAGGAGCAGAGTCACTCCCCCGGCCACCGGCCCGGCCAACCGCCACGCGAGGAGCGTCGCGATGATCCAGGTCAGGGGAAAGACGATCGCTGCCGCCAGCGCCTTGGCGGTGGCGAGCAGATCCTGGTAGGTCCCCGCAGCACGGGAGGAGAGAAAGCCCACCGCCTGATAGGGGAGATAGTGGAGCACCAGCCCGGGCAGGCCGAGCGGGAGAAAGAGCGCCGAGCGCAGCAGGAAGAGAGCGATCCGACCGACGCCGCGGCTGGCCCGAAACCGGCCTACCGGGAGGTCCCACGGATCCACCCCGGCACCGCGGAGCCGGTCCTCGTACCGGAGGATTCGCCGGCGCATCCGCTCCAGCCGTTCCGGATCCCGCTCTCTCAGGGCGTGGTAGCCGGCGAGAATCCGTCGACGGAACCCGAACTCGTCGGTCAGTTCGGGGCGCGGCGCGTCGTCGCTCTCCCGGCGCTCGCTCGCCAGGATTCGCTCGGTCCGGGCCACGAAGTCGTGGGCCTCCGATTCATCGGCTTGCAGGGTGACGGCCGCCAGCGCCCGCCCAATCTCGGCCGTGAGCGGCTGGACCCGCTCCCGTGGCGGCTCGCCAGAGCCATCGAGCGGAGCAGGGGAGACCACGAAGGGCTCGCCGAAATACACCAGCGCCGCACTCCGGAAGGTGTGCTTGAGGGTATAGAAGAGCCCGACCGGCTGGATCCGGAGCGGTGGGATGGAAACGACGCCGAGGGCGATACGTGCCGCACCGGTCTTGAGCGGTTTGAGCCGTGGATCGCTGTGACTGGTACCCTCCGGAAACAGCGCCACCGCTCCGCCCGCCTCGAGGTGGGCCCGGACCCGCGCGAACATCTCCCGGTTCTTGGCGAGATCCGCCCCGGGATCTTGGCGCCGCTCCACCGGAATCGACCCCAGCGCCCTGACCAGCCGGCCGATGACCGGCATCCGGAACAGGGGAGCCTTGGCGAGGAGGGAGACAGGCCTCGGCGCCAGACCGAGAATGAAGACCGGGTCGACCAGCGAGTTGGGGTGGTTGAGCACGAAGAGCAGGGGACCGTTCCGGGGGACCCGCTCCACCCCGAACGTCTCGACCCGGCGGAAGAAGATCCGCAGCCCGAACCGCAGCACCCCGACCAGCAGAGCACCCATACTTAGAGTAAAACTTTAAGGGTTGACTTAAAGTGATTTCTAGGGCGAGAGGAGCGCCCGGGGCTTCTTCTTCTCCATCTGCACGAAGAGCTGCCCGCACCCGGCGTCGATATCGAGACCCCGGCTGCGGCGAATCACCGCCTCCACTCCCTGGTTCCGCAGCCGGGCGGCAAAGGCCCGGATCCGCTCGGGCGGGCTCGGGTT